>NZ_JAKUGX010000019.1:0-91939 GCF_022664195.1 Bacillus cereus group sp. BfR-BA-01316 | reverse complement strand
TCTTTCTGTAAATAGCTTTTTTGTCATTTTGAACATTCTCCGATCCCAATTTTCCTCTTATTATACAAGAAATACCCGATAGAATAGACTTTTTTTAAGTGTCTATTCTATAGGGTACATTTTATAATAACAGTGTTTTTTCTTTTCTATTTATAGGTCAATGTATTTTATTTGAATAAAAAAGAGGATATTATGATAAAGAAAAATAGAATAGGCACAATTATACCGATTTTAATACCGGTTTTATTGATTTTATCTATTGTTAATGTTGCATACAAAATTATTTTAACTGAATTTTTTGTATACTTTTACCTGTATTTCTTTGTCCAATTGGATTTATCTTAGCTATTTTTTCCTATGTAGTAGATAAAAATATCGGAGCGAAAATCGAGATACTATTAAATGTGTTAGTATTTCTGATTCCTTTTATTTGGATGTTCGGAAGAATTACGTAGTTGAAATTCAATCCGGACATCTCTCCTATATCACTAAATCTATGAACATATAAAAAAGGAAGGGAATTTTTATAATTCTCTTCCTTTTTTATATGTTCATTTGCTGTTTAGTACTTCGAAAAATGCTGTAGAATTTATCTCTATCATTATAACAGTATAAAAGTTGGTTATAAGATGCAATATTACATATCAAAATCTTTATTTGTTCTGTTATAATTTTAAGAGTAAATTATTCATCCATTAATTTACACCATCCATATCTACAGTTATGGAAACCCTAATTACATATAAAAAGAGAGAAGAACATTGGTGAGTTCTTCTCTTTTTTTTATATACTTAATATTACTATTCATTTTGACACCCACAATTCACACATGCTCCCCGACTCCGTCGCTGATAAACCAATGTGCTGTCGCTCCCCATAATAATCCTCCTACCATACATAGAAGTTGATTTATAACAGGCCAATCAATGAGTTGAAAATGTAGCATGAATGAATAAGCGAAATTCTGTAATACCCGGACATCGGGAATTACAAACACTAGGGTGATACACATTATCCATGCAAAATGAGCAGGATTGCACGTGGAATTATTTCTCCCCATATTCGAATTGTAGCCAATGCAATGATTGATCCAAGCCACCCGATGCAAACGATTGCCACTTCTCCCACATCTGATTGTACGTTTGCTAAAAATGATCCCATCATAAACCCTCTGGAATCATTTTCACCAAAAGGGAATCCTAGTCGATCCAGCCTTTGAATATCAAACCCGCAACCATTATCATGAATAGAAAGATATTGTAGGCATCCTATTTAAAAATGAGGTGCACACCATATTAGTGAAGCTGGCATATATATTTCGTATCTATCCAAATAAAAAACAAGTACTATTAATTCCTAAATCTATTGGTTACTGTTATTTTGTATTTAATCGTCTTCTTTCTCTATAGAATTATACATGTGTTACACAAACCCACTTTTAAGTCCATATTTACTTCTTAAAATAAACAGCACCAAAGTTTTCATTAAACCTCTTACACCAAACAGAAACCGAACCATATGCACTTACATCTATCCCTTCAGGAATTCCGTAGTTTTGGTCTCCTTTATTTCCCTTTAATTTTCCTAATTCAATATACTGATAGTTTTTCACGTCTTCATTATTTTTCAAGCGATTCGTAGGAACTAATACAACTCGCACATCCGGCCCATTAGATGTTTTAAAATCAGAAAGTCGTAAAACACGTTTTCCATCCGCTAATTGATGAATTGTTGCCGTTCCAGTTGTTTCATGAACACCATTTTGAAACTGTCCTTCACTTATTACTCGATCACTTTGTTGCTTTGTTTCATTTGATTGTACTTCTGTTTGTGGCAATGCTTCATTCACTTGCTTATCAATAAATAATTTCTCTGGTCGGAACAATGACCATAAAACCCCCATTACAATTATCAAACCGCCTATAAACCATACATATTTTCTTTTCATAAAGTAAAAAACCTCCTGTAACATACTGTGTAGTAGTATGTTAGCAAGAAGGTCTTTCATTTTTATAACATAAATATTACAAAAGTCTTTCAGCGGTCTTATTTTTTCTGATGCGATGGGAAGCGTAAACCAAAATTCACTACCCTGCTTGCCGTCTGCGCGCCCCCTCTCACCATTTTATCTCTTGTGCATTTCAATCAATGATTTTGCAATAGCTAATCCAAATTCAGGACTTTGCTTGCAAGAGTCTTAGAATTTTTGCATCAGAACCATTAAAAGTATAGTGAGGCCTATTCAGGAAACTTAAAAAGAGCAGTTAGTAAATTTAGTTTTTAACTGTGTCTTTAACTCAATAATCTTCTGAAGAATTAACAGTAGCAGAAACCTTTTGTTTTTCATTGCCAGAGACATGTCTCTCTAATTAAATCTCAGGTGTCGCATATTCTCCTGAGAAACCAATCTGAGTAATGACAACATCCATATTTTTTTCTGTTTTAAAGTGATTAATAGTTGCTTGATTAGCTGTTTCTTTAGTCTTTAGCTAGGCTTCTTTACTAAATTCATCTATTGTACCGTAATCCATAATTGCATATACATAAGCATCCAGTGTTAGTAACGTGGCACTTCCTAAGACAAATAGGGGTTTCACTAATTTTTTACTCATGTACATTCATAATTCCATTCTATTGTTTATTTATTTTGTTCATATGAACACTTTGAATTTTAAAGTACCTTATACGCTTTTTCTATTTCATTAGATGACAATAAGATTATATTTTTATAAGGAAATATATTAATTTTGAATTGTACAAATAGGGAGAGTAACTTCAACTGTTGTTCCTTTATTTATTTCACTCTCAATAAATACCTTTCCGTGATGTGTTTCGATAATTTTATAGCAGATCATTAATCCTAAGCCAATCCCCTCTTCTTTAATACTGTAAAAAGGTTCTCCTAGATATGGTATACGTTCTTTTGAAATCCCACACCCTTGATCGATAAAACGAACGATTATTTGATCATTATCAAGTTTATCAATTTGAATCAGAATTTCTCCTCCCGTTGGCATGGATTCAATTGCGTTTTTTAAAATATTAACAAATACTTGTTTTAATTGATTTCCTTCGCATGGAATCAATGGAATACTAGGTGTAAAATCGATTCTAATTTGTATATTATTCATCATTGCTTGAGGTTGCAGTAGCGTCAAAACTTGATCCATTAGCACACCAATATCATTAGGTTGTATCTTTACCACCTGTGGTTTAGCTACCGCCATAAATTCATTTGTAATACTTTCTATACGCTCAATCTCTGATGATACTATATTTATATAACCCTGATCATTCTCATTTCCCGTTGATTTTAGTAATTGCATAAACCCTTTCATTGCGGTTAATGGATTATTAATTTCATGAGCCATTGCAGTCGCTAATTGTCCTACGACAGCAAGTTTTTCAGATTTTCGTAGTAATTCTTCTGTTTTTAACCGTTCAGTGATATCACGAGAAATGCTTAGGAAAACTTTTTTACCATTTAAGTTAAAAACACGGACACTAAACTCAGTTGTTATTATTTTTCTTGTTGGAAAAACATATTCATCTTGCAAAGTGAAGGAAGTTTGTCCCTCTCTAATTTTTTCTAGTAACCTTACGATCATTGGAGAATCTTGTGGTACAAAATTTGGAAATGGCAACGAGAGCAGTTCTTCTCTACTATACCCAAATCTTTCACACCCAACAGGGTTTACCTCAATAAATCGACTTGGAACATGATCTTCATTCAGCTCTACTACATATACTGCGTCAGTTGCTTGTTCGATTAGTGCACGGTACTTCATTTCACTATCTCTTAATTGTTGGTGTAATCGATGCCTTTCTCTTTCTGCTTGTTTTCTTTCAGAAATATCTCTACATATTGCTGATAAAGCTATCACATTTCCTCTTACATCTAGTATAGGAGAAACTGTCAGACTAACATCAAGAAGACTTCCATCGTTACGTTGTCTAACCGTTTCTAATCTAGTAACTATGGATTCCCCTGTTAGAATTTTCCGAATATTTTCAAGTGATTCATCCATTAAGAAATCTGGTACACAAGGTAATCTCTTACCTATGATTTCTTGTGATGACCACCCAAATATCTTTTCATAAGCTTTATTGGCTTGTAAAATATGCCCTTCTCGATCAGATATGGTAATAGCATCTACATTATGCTTTATAAACGATTCCAGTAATTCTTTGGTAGCTCTTAATTCTGATTCTACCTTTTTCCTTTTGGTTATATCAACTGTAGAACCAACAACTTCAATAACTTGCCCATTTCGTTTAATCGGCCTAAGTGCAATAAGAATAATAGTTTTATCATTTGGCCAGGGTAATTCGAATATAATTTCTTTCCCTTCCCATGCCTGAAGATAATGCTTCATCAATTGTGGAACTAAATGTGGAGGAACAATAGAAGCATCAATAGTGCGTAAGCTTTTTCCTACCACCTGTTCAGAATAAAATCCTTTTTGATAATAAAACTGCCCATCACATAAAGTGTGTATAAAGTGCTTACCCACTTTTTTAAATTTAAAAATCCCGCCTTGAAGTTCATGTACGGTATCTGTGAGTTCTTGCTTCGATTTTATTAATTCTCGATTTATTTTAGATAAATCTTGTGTTAAATAATACAAACTCTGGTAAGCTTCCATAAGAAAGAGCCCGATTAGAAGTCCTAAAGCTATATATAATAAGCCTCCAGTGTAAAGCAATGTAGTATTAAAACATAAACCAACTAACCACTTTATTCCCACAAAAACAGAAAAATATAAAGATGCACTTTTAAAAGGATCAAGGTTTTTAAAATATGTTTTAAAAGTAGCAAATAGGATACTCATACTTAAATATGCAATCACGGGTGGCTCCCAATACCCACCAATGTAAAAGATACGCATTATAATAATGCTAATTAATGTAATCCAACCAGCAATGCGACCGAAGTAAATAAAAGATAAAATAAGAGGAACAACTCTAAGATCGTAGGAAAATCCCATGTACGGAAAAGAAAAGAACATCAAAGTAACTGCGATAATCCCTCCATAGAATTTTTCAAAATATCGCCTGGAATGAATCGTAAACACTTGAATAAATATTGCTGCGCTAACTAATAGAGAAAAAATAGAAAGATTGATGAAATAGTCTTTAATAATCATGTAATGTCCCTCCTTGCATTAAGTATATTCGACAAAAAAGCAGAAAATCCTACAAATAGTATAAACAGTTTAGGTGCAAAAAAATTAAAATAGATGTAAATAATCTTTAAATCTTGGACATTCTGAGATCCAAAAATTCTCTAAAGCAAATATTGAATTTACCAAAACTATGCTTTTTTTAGACTCATATAATCGTATCTACAAAAAGCAACCAGAAATATTTACTTTCATGATGGAAGTGCTCTTTTCTAGTCTAAAAAAAGCAATATATCGTTTTATTGCACCAAAACTTGAAGAAAGAAATCTTCTCGAAAAGACAGAAGTACTGCATAAATTCCAAAATACTCGGCAGAAATCAACTTTCTATTTTAACAGTAATCTTATTTAGTCTGAAATTTCAATTTAACTATAAAAACGATCCTTTTTGTAGGAACCTACAGAAAAGATCGTTTTTTTTAACTCTTATTCTTTGCTGAAATGCTCATTTATGATGGGATCGAGTCATGAACCACACATTCTAATTCGAAGACATTTTTTAATATCTACGCAATTTCTCCAAAGTCTCCAATATATCATCTGTAAAAGCAGTAACTCCCTCTTTCTCTAAAGCTCTAAAATATAAACTTCTTAAAAAATCTCTAATATTTTGTACTAAAATATCATGTTGAGGATGTGGGATATCTTCAACAATTGCTATACTATGTAGCCAATTGCTCCACTCTTCTTCAGTTAAAATATTTTGATTCCGTAACGACATGATTGGCGTTACTAATCTCTCATCCTCAAAGTTTATGTATACGTAATCATTCAATCGAACCTTCTGACGAACGGCAGCAAGGATTGCATATGAAAACTCACGATTTCGTATTGTACGTGCTAAAGCATCTAGTGCATCAGCCGCATGTGCCGTAGAGTGTGCCCAGCCTTTCCCTTCTACGTAACCCCTTACATCTTCTTCTAAATAGACATATTCCAGCACTTGTTCTGCCACACTGTACAGTTGGTCTTCAGTTAACAATGGTTCTCTTTCATGAACAGATAAAATAAGTGGTGGAATTAATACAGAGAACGCACGTTTAAAAACAGAGTCTGTTCCTTTTTCACCAATTTTATAAAATAAATAATCAGGACTAATCGCTTGTAACATTAATCCTCGTAATTCTTTTTGTCTAAATACATCATTTGTAATCCATGTGTGAAGCGTACTATAAATCAAATCATCACGTAATTCAGCATCAGGTGATCCGATATAATCTAGCATCCACTGTGCATATGGATATGCGTCGACATCGTCTGGTACAGCATAATTGTTATTTTTAATTTGTTGTAGCTCTTCTTTTAATTCTAGTACTTCATTCATTATATTTCCTGTCCCCTTTTTACGTTTTTCAACTTATTTTTGCCTTATCCCCTGTAATTTTTTTCATAAAATCAAGTCGATTTTTAAATATATTTTTAGTACCTATCCTTCTATAAACTTGATTAAATTATATAAAATTTATCCTGATAAATAAAAGAAAATACATATAAAATAAGTATTGGCATAGCACTAATACATTGGAACACCGAAGTCTCTCACTTTGTTTGCATGCATTTTATTATAGTTTTTTCATTTGTATTCAAACACAGTTACAATCAAAACTTTAATCATTTTAGAACCTGTTTAATAAATTCTGTTTTAGCTTTTGTGTATGCTTCTCTATCTTGGTTAAACCTTTGAGCCAACTCTTGCTTAAGAGTTGAATAATCATAAACTAATTGCGGATTTTCTTGTAAACGGTTACGAAATAAAAGTTGTTGCTCCCATCGCTCAGTTCCTTTAACCATCAAATGCAGATGAGCTACACGCCTATTATTCTTAACTTTCACAAAGAACCTTCTCCAAGGTCTTTCATCTAATTCTGGGCTTACATAATGCCATTCATATATAGCCAATTTAGCTGAAATATCTAGCACTCTATCAAATGAGTCTGTTTCAGCCATTAGATCAATTATAGGTTTTGCAGGTAAACCAGGTATGGATGTACTTCCTATATGTATTACCTTGCTTACACCGAGAGGAGCAAGCAGTTCATAAAGTTACTGTTCTTCACATCTTCCTTTATCTTGCCAATCAGGATTTGCATTAACTATCTCTACTGACTCATTCGCCCATAAAGGCCAATCATTTGGATTATTTTTTTTATCCATCCAAAACATCTCCTTTCACAAATTATAACACTATTTTTTATGTTGAAATTCCATGTTTATAGAGACAAATTATTTCGGTTCATTATTTTAACTCATTCAAAACTGCAATAATTTTTATTACATCTATATTTGGTAGAGTTTAAACCCTAGATGGCTACACCCTTTCTACCTTTTTATTCTGCTATATAAACGATTTTATATTCCTTTAAATACAACTTCCGGATTCTCAAAATCACTATTAGAAAATACAACATCCGCACACTCTTTCGGATTATGCTCGTCTATATACATCTTACAAGCTGCATGATACCTGTTCAAAAACATCTTCTCCGCTTCTTCATAACTTCCAAAAGCTTCAGTCTCTCGCTTTGCACCACGTTTTCTCGCAATCTCAAAATCTGTATCTACAAAAATTTTATAATCAAATAGATGCTCAACTTCTTTTTTCAATAAAAATGTTCCATCTACTATTAACACCATATTTGGCGAGGCCACTAGCGGCTCATTATGTACAGGGATATCCGTTATTAAGTTATGAGAAATCGTTTCATAACTTAAATTCCCGTGAGGTCCTAAAGGCTTTAATAACCTTTCTTTAAAAGCTGTATAATCATGTGCATCTTCGTAATACCCTCTTGCGGATCCTTTTCCTTGCGCATATCGAATCGCCCTCGGGTTATGAAAGTCGTCAATGCTGGCACGTGTTACTTGCTCTCCCCATTTTTTAATTTCTTCCGCTAATTCGTTCGCAAATGTTGTCTTTCCTGACGCCGTAATACCACTCACTCCAACTCTAATTGGATGAGTTAAGTTTAACGTTAAAATATGATCAGCAATTTCTTTCATTCGTTTTTGGCGATGCACGATATGACCTCCTCATTTTTGTTTACATAACAAAATTATGATGAATAAAAATGTCACTACTTGTCGGTAAGTCGATATATTTTTATTGATTTACATATTCCTTATTTCCCCTTAAACCCTCGATACAAAGCAGTTCGTAACTCCTGCTTATATTCCTCAATTTCTGGCATATCGAGCTCTTCTGCTAATCGAATTGCTAATTCAATATCATACGGTACACGTACGAGTTGAATGGAAAAGCTCGCTGCTTCTTTTTCATTGTATGTTCCTTCAAAAATTAAATAGGAAGCTTGTGTAATTTCAAGTGGATTTCCTACGCTACCAGCATTACATAACGTTTTCCCCCTAAAATTTTGAACGTATGCTTGATGAACGTCACCGTAGCAAACGACATCTGGTTTTCTTTCCCCTTCTATATTCTCTGTCAACTCACTATTTTCGAACATACTAACACGCTCTTCTCTTGAAGCGTGTGGTTGAATTCTTTCATACAAACTTCTCGGTGAAGCGTGGAACATACGAATGAGTTTGCCGCTCATAAAAAATTCGATTGAAAATGGTAAACTCCTTAAATACTCATTTTGTTCTTCTGACAATTGTTTTTGATGCCATTTTAACGCTTCAAATTCAGTCGGTTTTGTAATGAAATCATCCCAGTTTCCCATTACTACTCCTTCACATTCTTTACGAACAATTTCAATTACTTCGCTAGAATGAGGGCCTTTTCCTACTAAATCTCCAAGACAAATAATGCGCTCAATACCTCGTAATTTAATATCTTTCAGTACAGATTCTAATGCCGGAATATTACCATGAATATCTGAAATTACCGCTATTTTATCCAAATGAAACCCTCCATTATCTATTGTTTATTATATCCACATGATATGATTGGTACCATTTCGGAATATAGGATGAAAAATGATTATGTTCTTCTAAAATTCTGTTTAATCTCTCTTTCATATTCTCTACTAAATGTGGTGTAGTTCGGTTTGTCCATACGATATCCGCTGGGAATGTCATCGCTGCATATAATGAATACAGTTTCCAAAAATGGAGTGACGGTTCACCTCCGCAATAACCGTGAACTTGACCAACCGCAAATGGTTTGCTTATTCTTGTAGTAAAAATCGCTACGTTATAAAAATCATGTATTGGATCGCCAAAATCATATCCACCAAAATCAATAACGATAAACTCCTTATTATGAATCATACTATTCGCTGGATGGAAGTCATCATGTAAAAATGTGATAGGACGATTTTTTAATAAGTCTTTATGATTCTCTACAAAGGTTAATACTGGCTTCATATCTAGAAAGTCTACCTCTAAGTCTGCTAATGCTTTCAAGTATCTCTCGTACTTGTTCCACCGAAACGTTTCCCACGAAGCAATGACATTCTCTTTTTCTATTGCATGAATTCTCTTTAAAACTTCTCCCGCTCTTTTCCCCGCAGCATACTGCTCTTTCACCGATAACTTGCCTAAACTCTCTTCTCCATTTACTCCGTCAATCCATTCAAATATTTGAACGCATTTATTTAATTCTTCAAGTCTTATGAAATGAGTTAACTTCGGCGTTGGAATATGTAATAACTCTATTTGTTTCATATACGTATATTCTTCTTGTTTTCGTTCAAAGTTAACAGCATCACATACTTTTATAAAATACGTTACTCGGTTTTCTAATTCCATTTTATATTTCTCTTCATGTGAAAACCCTTTTGAAATAGCTGTACATTTTACAATACGAGGCCACCCTAGTTTTCTCTCTATCTCTCTGAACATTTCTTCCACAAAGTTCACCTCTATTCATATACGTACAAACTACCTAATACTTCACGCTCTCGTTTATTTCCACCTTTAAACTCCACCGCAAACGGATATTCCCCGTACTGCATTATACGTTCTTTTACTAGACCTTCCCCAATCGGTTCACAAAATTGTACGCTAATATTTCCAAACGATACACTTTGACATTCAGCATTCCACTTTACATTTTTTGTGGCCAAGCTTACTGTTAGTCCCATTACTTCTTTCCATTTCCGCACTGTTTCTCGAACATTTTTCACCGCATAATGAATCGTTTCAATTTGTTGTACTTTGTTTTTATGTTCCGTAATCGTCCCTATTTCACGTAAATCGTTTCTTCTTTCTTCATCCGTTTCATTCCACTGTATAAAGAATGGTAATCTCGGTCCGTTCTCTTCTTGCTTTACAAATAACATTTTCCATTCTAAAAGGCGGCCATCTTTTCTCATCCGTTTCCCTTTAAATGGTCCTATCGTTTGTAAGCCATGTTTGCTTAATTTATCTGCTAGTTCTTCAATTTCATTTGTTCGAATTGCGATTTGTAGCATTCCTTCTCCATTTTGTAATTTCACCACTGTTTCTTGTACTAATGGATTTTCTGCTTCCTTCGCTTTTTCTTCATGCTGAACAGCTAAAAATTCTATATATGATAAATCAAAATAACATAAACTATTCCAAGTACCCCAGTTTGTATGCTGTCCGCCTAACGCAGTATGAAAACCTAGTACCTGCATTTGTTTTGCCGCTTCCTCCGGTGTACAATGAACTGCGTGAACGAGATGATCAAATGCTAACATATTCTTTCTCCCCTTTCTCTCCATCCTTTCATTGTATATTTTATTTTTCTTTCATTCAATTCAAAAAACTTTAAAACCTAGTTGATTTATACGATTAATATGTATTATAATGAAACAAATTTAATTATTGCTGATTGGAAAAACCAAAGGCACTTTTCTCACACGGGAAAAGTGCCTTTTTCATTTATTATTACAGGGGGATTATTTATGCAGAAATTAATTATCTTTTCTATTATCGGATTTTTCGCTCAATTGATTGATGGAGCGCTTGGAATGGCGTATGGGGTAACGTCTTCCTCTTTATTATTAATGTTTGGTATTGCACCAGCTGTTGCTTCTGCATCGGTTCATTTAGCTGAAGTAGTCACTACTGCCGCTTCCGGTGCATCTCATATACGATTCGGAAACGTTGATAAATATACAGTTTCTAGACTTACATTGCCAGGAGCGATTGGCGCTTTTGTCGGAGCATGTTTTTTAAGTAATTTACCGGGCGATATTATTAAACCGTACATTTCCTTATTTTTATTTACTTTAGGGGTTTATATTTTATTACGATTCATCATTCAAAAACAAATTGTTGCTTCAAATAAGCGTATGTCTGCTAAACAACTTGTGCCACTTGGCTTGTTCGCAGGATTTGTTGATTCAACTGGCGGTGGTGGCTGGGGACCTATTACGACACCTGTTCTTCTTGCAAAAGGGAATGATGCTAGAAAAGTTATTGGATCTGTAGATACGAGCGAATTTCCTGTTTCACTCGCTGCAACAATCGGCTTTTTCATCTCACTTGGTTGGGAACAAATAAGCTGGGTTTGGGTATTTGCCCTAATGCTCGGTGGTATTGTTGCCGCACCAATCGCGGCATGGTTAGTACGCATCGTTCCTTCGCATTTACTCGGCGTACTCGTTGGCGGACTTATTATTTTTACGAATATACGTACATTGCTTACATCATTTAAAGTTGATCCAACTATTATTACACTTTCTTATGTTGCAGTTGGTCTTGTCGTTATTATTTCTATTTTTATTTCTGTCCGTAACCATTCAAAGTATTCGAAACAAGCGACGAGTAGCTATCCAACAGATCAAAAACAAATGCTACCATAATTACGCAAAATACCGCCCGATTTGCTTCGAGCGGTATTCTTTATTTTTCAATCTTCCAATTGATCATCGTTTCTGTATTATTTACTCTTTTCATATGTAATTTCTCTAATACACGAATAGAGCTATAATTATCAAGGAGTGTCTCCGCTATAATCGTTTCCACTTCTCCTGTTTGAAAAGCCCATTTCATTAATTCACTAACTGCTTCTGTTGCATAACCTTCATTCCAATATTTCTCAATAAATCCGTAACCAATTTCTACTGTATGTTGCTCGTTCGGTTTCCCTTTAAATCCTATATCACCTAGAACAACATCATCCTCTTTCCGAATAACATACCACGCGCCCCACGGTAATACAGCCGCATCTTGTTTCAAATTTTCTATATGCCCTAAAATATGCGGGCCACTATTGTATCCTTGATTATTCGTAATTTGAACCCATTCTTCCGTACACGGGATAATATGTAATCTTTCCGTTTCTAATTTCATAACGATGTCCCCTTTTCAATTAAACAATACTACAATTTCACTATAAATATATAGAATATTCATTCTTTTTTACGTAAACATATGTTTATTCTTTGAAACAAAATAAAAAACTAATCCCTTTTGATATTTATGTCGAATTATATTTTCTGAATTTTCTTTTAATTTTAAAGGGTTTTTCAATATTTTTTGCGAAACATTTGTATAACAATTTCTTTCTTTATTTATTGTTACATAACAGTAGGTTCGGGTGGAGCTTTGCGAGCGTTTCCTATACAATAACCGATATTTTTTGACTTTTCCTAACAAAATCCCTTGCAATATTTTCAGAAACTCATTACAATTGCCATATATTAAAAATCATAGCAATGAATAAATCCTCATCAATCCGATGAGGTAGAGGTTGCAACTTTTAAGAGTAGAACGGCCGAGACACAGAGAATGTCACCCGACTCCGTTTAAAAGGAAAAGTTGCCGAAGTTTATATTTCTTCTCTGGAAATATTGGCTGGGGCTGTCTCCGAAAGGAACAGAACTGTCACGTTTACAAAATACCGAGTAAACGTGGTGTGCTATCTTAACGGAAGGGTATGATGGGGTGGTTATTTGTGAAACGTTCCGCCTAATTCTTTTGGCGGTTTTTTGTATTTTTCTCCCCCGCTCCTTCCTATCTTACAAGAAAAGGAGTGTTGAACATGAATAGCGCAACGAATCAAGCTACCTCTAAAACGCAAACTACACAAGGACAAGGTGAATTAAAACGCGGATTAAAATCTCGTCACCTTACGATGATTTCTCTCGGTGGTACAATCGGTACCGGACTATTTCTTGCCAGCGGTGGTGTTATCCATTCGGCTGGTCCTGGCGGTGCACTAGTCGCATACGCTGCAATTGGAATTATGGTTTATTTCTTAATGACAAGCTTAGCAGAACTCGCAGCTTACATGCCTGTTACTGGATCTTTTAGCACTTATGCAACAAAATTTGTTGATCCATCACTTGGCTTTGCACTTGGATGGAACTATTGGTATAACTGGGCGATTACGATCGCTGCTGAACTAGCGGCCGTAACATTAATTATGAAATTTTGGTTCCCAGATACACCTTCTCTTATTTGGAGTGGACTTTGTTTAGCTATTATTTTTCTCTTAAACTATTTATCTGTTAAAGGTTTTGGTGAATCTGAATATTGGTTCGCACTTATTAAAGTAGTTACTATTATTATCTTTTTAATTGTCGGTTTTATGATGATTTTTGGAATTATGGGCGGCGAATCTGTCGGCTTTAAAAACTTCACTGTTGCAGATGCACCATTTAACGGTGGAATCATGGCAATTATCGGTGTATTTATGGCTGCTGGTTTCTCATTCCAAGGAACTGAATTATTAGGAGTGGCTGCTGGTGAAACTGCTGATCCAGAACGCAATATTCCGAAAGCAATTCGTTCTATCTTTTGGCGCATTATATTATTCTATATTTTAGCAATTCTTGTTATCGGTTTATTAATTCCTTATACGACTGATAGCCTTGCAGCAAGTGATGTTACAGTAAGTCCATTTACACTTGTATTTGAAAAAGCGGGCGTTGCCTTCGCTGCTTCTGTTATGAACGCTGTTATTTTAACTGCAGTTTTATCTGCTGGTAACTCTGGCATGTATGCATCAACTCGTATGCTTTGGGATTTAGCTCGCCAAGGAAAAGCACCAAAGTTCTTAGGCAAATTAGATAGCCGCGGTGTACCTGTTAACGCATTAATCGCAACATCAGTAGTTGGTAGTGTCGCTTTCATCGCTTCTTTATACGGTGACGGTGTTGTATACATTTGGTTATTAAATGCTTCTGGGATGTCAGGATTTATTGCTTGGGTAGGAATTGCTGTTAGTCATTACCGTTTCCGAAAAGCTTATGTTGCACAAGGGAAAGATTTAAAAGATTTACCGTATAGAGCAAAATGGTTCCCGTTCGGTCCAATCTTTGCATTTACACTTTGTGTTATCGTTATTTTAGGTCAAAACTACGGAGCATTTACGGGAGCATCTATCGATTGGAACGGTGTGCTCGTTTCTTACATCGGTTTACCACTCTTCTTAGTACTATGGTTAGGTTATAAATTTACTAAGAAAACGAAAGTCATTCCACTTGATAAATGTGAACTGAAATAAAGTAAAACGAGCAAACAAATTTGTTTGCTCGTTTTTTATTGCAATGCTTCTCCCTTCCCTATTTCTCCTGTTTTTGCAATAATAGAGAAAATATAAATAAAGGTTGGGGTTACATGAACATTCGTATTACTGATGAAGCAATAGCAGCTATACATAGACTAGAACGTGAAGACAAAAAGATCATTCGCATTAGAGGAACAATGACAAACTCTTGCAGCATTTTCGTTGATGTTGATTTAATTTGGGATACATATAATGCGGATGATGTTGTATATGAAGATGAACAGCTTATTGTACAAATGGACTCATTCACGAAAGACTACACTGGTGCTACGGTGAAACTTGATTATAAGACGACTGGTTTTAGCATTACGACTCCTAGTGAGACGTTGGTGTATGGATTGTCGATTAAAAAATAAAAATTGTTTTTAACTGACCACTGAGGTGAAAAAATGGGTAGCAAATCACATCAATGATATTACGAAAGAAGATAAAGAAATTGTTTTTCATTGGTTGCGAGAATTGCTCAATAATAACCATCCTGTCAATCCATGGATTATGAAACATGGGTTAAGAACGGTGATAAAAAATGGCTGTTTACCAAAAGATTTTTGTTTTTAATTATTTGTAAAGAAAGCAACAATCTATATGAAAACAGCTAATAATAAACACGTTTATACTTCATTTGGAAGTATAAACGTGTTTTCTCTTTAAAACATTAACATTGTCTTAAAATATTTTGAAACATTTCCGGCTTATTTTGTTCAAAACTCTCTATTAGTTCTTTTCCAAATATCGTTATACTCTTTTCCCAAGGGTGACCTAAATACCCCCACTTAAAGTCCTTCTGAATAAAGAAATAATAATCTCCATTTGGAAAAATCGGGATTGTCCACTCATCAAATTCATTTCTATCGAACTTTAAATGTGGATTTACCCAGTAACATTCATGTTGCCAATCAAGTGCCATTATATATTCATCCGATACTGTATTCTCTTTAAAAACTAGTAATGCTTTTTCTTCAAGTTCGTCATATACATCTAAATCTACCGACTCTCCGAAGTAATGAGAAATATCATATGTAACAAAAGGACTTGGCACCTTAAATGATGGAAATGTAGAATCACTTGGCGAAAACTTAAGCTCACTATATATCCTGTCCCATATTTGGTCGTACTCTTTGTCTGTAAACTCCATCCAATTTTTCATTAAACAACTGCCTTCCCTTATAATTTCAAAGGATTTTCACTCGATTTTCCCGAATATATAAATAACTATTCTCGCAAGGAGCGAATTTGTATGAATCTATTTGAACATGAAACGTAAAACCGCTTCATTTTAATAAGAGGTCCTCCCTTTCTCATTTCTTACTATATCATTCATTAACAAAATAGGAGGACATAATATGAAACGTGATCCATTATTTTCGGCACTATTAGATAGTGCAAAGACAAACTTTAGCGGCTGGGATTTTTCTTTCATTTCAGAAACTGGCCGTATGAATAGCGAGCCTCTATCGTGGTCATATGGTAGTACAGCCTTCCAGCTTATGCAACGTGCAAAATCAATGCTAGATATGGGTACTGGCGGCGGAGAGTTTTTATCTATGTTACAACCGTTCCCGTCAACTATTTACGTTACTGAGGGCTATGCTCCGAATGTCCCAATTGCACGAAAGAAATTAGAACCTTTAGGAGTTACAGTTGTAGAAGTGACCGATGATACTGCTTTACCATTTCAAGATGGTCAGTTTGATTTAATTGTGAATCAACATGAATCATATGCTGCTTCCGAGGTAAAACGAATCCTTTCTCCAAATGGGATATTCCTTACTCAACAAGTCGGTGGTTTTGATTGCGCCCATCTTAATGAGCTGTTTGGTGCACCGCTTAATTCAGAATTTGCAAGTTGGTCACTCGAAACAGCATGTAGTGAATTAGAGCAAAATGGATTTACTATTTTAGAAGCAAAAGAAGAGTTCCCTTTTCAACGTTTTTATGATGTCGGTGCTGTCGTCTATTATTTAAAAGCAATTCCATGGCAAATTCCTGACTTTACTGTTGAAAGCTATACTGAGGAATTATATCGAATACATGAAATCATCTTGCAAAAAGGATATTTCGATGTAAAGCAGCACCGCTTTATCATTAAAGCAAATTATGTAGAGCAAAATTTGAATTAGCATTCCCTGCAAAAAAGCCAAATTCCAATAAAGGATTTGGCTTTTTCTTCGTATTTTAACGTATCTTCTCTTATTGAGAAACGAGATGTTTTACATATCGTTTTTTCGTATCATCTTCTGTCAGAAGAGCAGTTGTGTATTCAACAATATTACGATTATCATAAATAAATGTATGCTCTAAATTGTTTTCGTCTTTTAGTAACCTCAGTAAGTATCTTTGTAAATGGCTAATTACACCTCTGTTATCATCATCTAATATCCAATCAATTGACTTCCATTCTAATATACCTTCATCAGTGCTTAATGGCGTATCGATATGTACTTCATCTGGTAAATCAGCAAGAAATACATACATTCCATCACTATCCCGAGGCTCATCCTTTTCTTTAAAAATGACATTACCCTTATAAGTTACATCATGAAGTTGAATACCCGTTTCCTCAAACGTTTCTCTAATTACTCCTTCATATGGGGTTTCATTATCCTCCATTTTACCTCCAACGCCATTCCACATTCCATTGTCGGCTTTTTGTTTCTATTTAACAGAAGTATTTTATCCCCTTTTCTAATGAAGCATATTGTGTACTTATACATATCATCATATCCTTTCTATTTCCTAACCGTTAACTTAATATAAAAGCGTTAATTATTATCCTCTTTATAGGAGCACCTGCGGATTAAAGGTCCATCTAATTCATTGATTGTTTCTGAGGAAAATAAAATAAAAATACTAAACTAGTCTAGTATTTTCATTTTCGAAAAAGGATAATATATAAATTCCACCTTGCCAATAACGTTATCTTCTTCAATATAACCTAAACCATTTCGACTATCCTTACTATGTTCACGATTGTCTCCCATTACAAATAACTTATTTGGTGGAATTTTTGTCTTTTGAAAGTTGTAAAACACTTGTGTATTGTTGAATAAATCTTTATTTATATAAGGTTCATCTTGCTTTTTGTCATTTACGTATACAATTCCATTCGTTATGCTAATTACGTCACCAGGAAGCCCTATTACACGTTTTACATAATATTTCGATCCATCCTCTTCCTTAATAATGACGATTTCTCCGTGCTGTATGCTAGAAAAAAGTACCGCAGCTTTATTTACAAATACGTAGTCTTCTTCATGTAAAGTTGGCTGCATTGATTTTCCTTCCACCTTACATAAAGTGAAAGACTGGTACGCTCCTACTAGGACAAATATAAATAGTATGTACTTTCCCCAACCTCTCTTAATCTCCTCTTTCATATCCATTCCCACCTTATCAAAACACTTTTCAACTCAAAAATATATCACTGCACAATATGTTTTCATTTGCGCAGTGATATACTACAATTTGAAGTTTTTTATTGTGCCTTACTCGGCTATTGTGCTACTGGGACTGGACTTGCACCCGATCTCTGCGTTTTTAAATCAAAATATGCATCCAAAACCTCTTTACCAATTGCAGAATTAATACCTGATTTATCATTATTCACCCATGGTACAACAACAGAAAAAGCAACTTCCGGATCAGCATCATATGGCGCATACCCGGCGAGAGTTAAATTATAACATTTTTTTCGATAGTTGTTCTCATCTCTTCCAATATCACTTTCTCCACCGTACACTGTCTCTGCTGTTCCTGTTTTCCCAGCTGGTTTATAAGGTAACCCTTTAAAAGTTCCAGTACCTGTCCCATCAGCCTCTTGGAAAACCCTCCTAAATCCTTCTTTCACATGATTTATATATGAAAGATCCATATCCACTCGATTTAACACGACTGGTTCCATCGATTGCATAACTTTCCCGACTCCCTCTGGTCTATTTGGTTGTTCTCTAATTTCTTGTACAATTTGTGGTTTCATACGGTAACCACCATTTGCAATCGTTGAAATATATTGAGCAAGCTGGAGCGGCGTATATGTATCATATTGTCCAATCGCATAATCAAGTAAAAAACCTGGTATATTATCTGTTCTACCTATTTGACCTATCGATTCATTCGGTAAATCTATGCCAGTTGGCACACCTAAACCAAATTGTCTAAAATAATAACGCATTTTATTAAACGCTTCTTGTTTAATATCTAACGGATTGTTTGGTACATAATCAATCCCCGCAATCTTTAACGCCGTATTAAACATGTAGACATTGGATGAAACTTGCAATGCTCTTAAATCATCAATATCTCCAAAGTCTTTCCACGATTTCTTCGGCTTCGAACTTCCTTTAAAAAACATTGGTGCATCGAAAAAATGCGTATATGGCTTAATCGCTTCTGTTTGATATCCCGCTAATACCGTAGCTCCTTTCACCGTTGATCCTAACTCGTAAGAACTTATCATCGTTCCTAAAGCGTAGTCTTCTATTTGCATCCCGCCATCTTTATTTACAATTTTCTTTCCTGCTAATGATAGAATTTGACCATTTTTTGGATTCATCATAACGACGAATGCACGATCCATCATCGGTTCAGAAGAATGAAATGCCCTTAAATTCTTTTCAAGACTTTCCTCCACTTTTTTCTGCAAATCCATATCAACTGTTAGCATTAAATTATTTCCACTTTTTCCTTTTGTCACTTTTTCAGTCCGAATAATATTTCCAGCTTTATCAGTAATATTTTTAGACTGTTCTTTCGTTCCATGTAACACATCTTCATATTGTTTTTCGATGTAACTCTTACCAATACGATCATTTCTGTTATAATCTCGCACTAAATAATAGTCTAATTGCTCCCTTGGTAATCCCTCATTCTCACTAGAAACACTACCAAGTACAGAACGTAGTATTTTATCATTTGGATATTCTCGCTCCCAATCCACAGTCGTATCTACGCCTGGCAAGCTCGATAATCTTTCACTCACTACTGCATATTCATTTTGACTGACATCTTTTTTGACGATTTGTGGCGTCATTTTATATCCCGCATTCATTTTACTTTTAATTGCTAGTACTTCTATATCCTCCTTCGAAAGCTCGTTTAATTCTTCTTGTGTAATTCTTTCTCGTCTCAACTCTTCTACTTTCTTATCTAAGTCTTTCCCTTCTATTTCCTGCTTCCTAAATTTACTCTCGTCTTCTTTCGTTACTTTTGTTGCTGCACGCTTTTCATTTAACTGCATCCAAAAATCTTTTTTATCTGTCTCTGTTAACTTGTCCATATCTTCTTGTGGCATTTCAATTAGCTTTGCTAAATTTCTTGCCACTATTAAAACCTCTTTTGAGTCCACTCCTTTCATCTTCGTATATGTAACAGTTCGTAACGGTTTATTATTTACAATAACTTTCCCTTCCCGGTCAAACATCTTCCCTCTCGGAACTGGAGTACTCACCGTTACATCTTCCTTTTTATTCACTTCATTTCGATACGTTTCTCCGTCAATGATTTGTACTTTACCTAATTGAATAATAATAGCTGAGAATAAAAGAAAAACGATAAAAAATAGTACATTTAACCGAAACGGAATATGAGTCTTTTTCTTTTTCGACTGTTTCTGCTTCTCCTTTTTCTGTCTCATTTTGCTCCCTCGCTTCATTCTATTAACATTTCTGTGCAAAAATCATTATGTATTAAATTTATTTATATGCTATATATAGAATTTTATATTAATTACAAAAGAAATAAAAGATTTAATTTTCAGTTTTCATATTTTATGTCCTATTTATTACCATTCCCCTTAATAAGCGATAACATGAATATAATTCATACAAAAAACTGAGGTGACATCATTCACCTCAGTTTCTTTACGAAAACAAAAACTTATTTAATCGAAGATAACCCTTCAACAAATTCACCAATTTTATTTTGAAAAACATAATCAAAATTATATTCTTGACCCGTTAATTCTTCATTTACTAAAATAGTTGTTGCTCCTACTTCTCTCTTTGCGATTTCTGGGAATGAAGCGACAGGCTGTACTTTGAGTGACGTTCCCATTACGAGAAGTACATCTGTTTCATATAAACATTTGATCGCATTTTGATATTGTGGTAACGTATCTCCGTATAAAACAACATCTGGATTTAAAATGAAATTACACTTCTCACAGCGTGGCACTTCATGATCAATCATATATTGTAAATCATATCCCGCTTTGCACTTCGGACAATGTGCTGTTTGAAGTGTTCCATGTAAATCAATGACATGTTTACTACCACCTAATTGATGTAAACCATCAATATTTTGCGTTAAAATCGTTATATCTTTTCCTTGTTCCTCTAGCTCTGCTAAAAAGCGATGCCCACGATTTGGTTTATATTGATGAAACGTATTAATTTGAAAGATTTCTTTATAATGCTTCCAAAATTCTTTCGGACTTCTATTATAATATCCTCTTGATAAATACATCTCTACATTCGCATCAGCATATAATCCATTTGCTGAACGAAAATCAGGGATTCCACTTTCCGTACTTGCGCCAGCCCCTGTTAACGCTGTAATTTTCTTCGCTTTTTCTAATATCGAACGTACTTCTTCAAATTGCACAAAAATCACCTCTATGTATATTCCTATACTTATTATACCAGTTGTTTACAATAGGTGTTGTACAATTCATTTTACTTAATGCGTCGCGCCACCACATTCTACAATATCTACCTCTACTTTCGTCGTTACTTCGATTGCCAATTCTATTCCTTTACTAATCGTAGAAAGTGACATACTCGGTTGACCTGGATAATTGCTCGCTTGCTCTGGTAAGAACGGAATATGAACAAATCCACCTTTTATTTTCTTATCATGTTTCTCTGGTTCATGCATGAGACCATAGAATAAATGATTACAAACGAATGTACCTGAAGTTTGTGAAACAGACGACGGTATACCTTCTTCGCGAAGTTTTTTCACGATTGCTTTCATCGGAAGTGTAGACCAATACGCGGTCGGCCCTTCTTCTACAACCGGCATATCCACCGGCTTGTTCCCTTCATTATCAGCAATTCTTGCATCATCAACGTTAATTGCTACACGCTCTATCGTAATATCTGGTCTGCCCCCAGCTTGTCCAATACATATAATAATGTCAGGCGATAACTCTTCTATATATGCTTTTAATATTTGTATTGATTTATGAAATACGGTTGGCACTTGTTTACTAATAATCTTGTACTCTCCGATTGTTTTTTCATGCAAACTTTTTGCGACTTCCCAAGCTGGGTTGATGCTTTCTCCGCCGAACGGATCAAATCCTGTTAATAATACTGTTTTCATAGTTTCACTCTCCTAATTAGAAACGATATACAAGGCCGTACATTATAAACATATTTATAATGAAAATGGAAAGAGCAATTGGTACTTGCGCCTTAATGACTGCATTCTTATCTTTCAATTCTAACAGCATCGCCGGAACAATATTAAAGTTTGCCGCCATTGGAGTAATCAATGTTCCGCAATATCCAGCAAACATACCGAGTGCTGCCATAATAGCTGGATTCCCTCCGTGCATTTGTACAATTAGAGGTAAGCCGATTCCGCCAGTGATTACTGCAAACGCTGCGAATGCATTCCCCATTACGACTGTAAATAGCATCATTCCTAAACAATACGCCATAACAGCAACGAATGGATACTCTGTCGGTAACACTTGTCCGACTAAATCAGAAACAACTTGTCCAACGCCAGACTTCGCGAAAATACCGCCAAGTGCCGCTAACATTTGTGGTAAAATAACTGCCCAGCCAACAGCTTGTAATAACCTACTTCCTTCTTGAACAGGCGTTGTTATTTTTGATTTTGTAATACGCATCGCCGCAATGAATGCGAGTAATGCTCCTAACGCTAATGCAACTAACGTTACTTTATCTGGATCAACAAGCGCGACATTTCCCCATTTGATTTTTCCTAACGTTAACGTACCGATAATTGTAAAAATAGGTATTAATAGTGCAGGCATGAAAATTTTATTCTTTAATTTCTCAGCATGTTTCACACGTTCTTGCACTGGTACTTCTTTCTCCTCAGATTTTGTTACTTTATTTAATGAAGCTAAAACGACCATAACTAGCACAATACAGCCAACATAAAATGAAGGTATTACATTTCCAAATATGAATGTAACTGCAAACAATGCCCAAAATAAGCTAGAACCGAATCGGTTTGGATGTTCACGATCAAATGCGATACGAATTGCGATAAAGGCAACAATTATCCCTAGTAAATAATAAATTGTATCCATTGTTATAATGTTCATCTTATATAGCCTCCTTCTCTTGTTTTTCTTCTGCCTTCATTGTTTTCTCTATATACTTATCAAACCTTCTAAACCTAATCCAGCTCACAATAAGGGCAGATATCGCAGTTGGAATACCCCAAAGCGCCATATCCCATACACCGACATGCATTCCTACTGAATCAAAGAATCCTTTCATTAATAAAATGGCACCAGTTGCGATAAAAATATCTTCTCCGAAAAACCAAGCTGTATTTTCCGCAGCTGCTGCATTTGCTTTAATCTTTTCTCTTAATTTTTCAGGAAGTTTACCGTATTTACCTTGCGCAGCCCCTTCTGCCATTGGCGCAACTAGTGGTCTCACTGTTTGCGCATGCCCACCAATATTAAGTCCAAGTGCTGCTGATGATTCTCTTATCGTAAAATATGACATTAATACTCTTCCAGTTGTTGCTCCTTTTGATTTCGTTATAAGTGCTTCTGCTCTTTCTTTTAAACCATAACGCTCTAAAATTCCGATTACCGGTAAAGTTAATATGATTGGCATAGACATATATCTGTTTTCTATGAAAAATTTACCGAACATGCTGATCACATCATAAAAGCTTAAGCCTGAAACCATACCAGTAACAATACCTGCAACCATAACTACTAACAGTGTATTTAGTCTAAATAAAAACCCAACTGCAACAAGTAGTATCCCAATTAATTTAATCATTTCCAGCACTTCCCCTCATTTTTTATTTCGGTGCACATATAGAAATATCGTTAAGTTCGAATGTTCTGTATATTCTCTCCGCAAATTGTACTGCTTTCTCTCCATCACCGTGTAAACATATCGTTTGCGCCTGAACTGCTACTTTCTCCCCATTAACCGATTCTACATACCCTTCTTTCACCATTTGAAGTACTTGTTTTATCGCTTCATCTTCATTTTTTATAAGAGCATTTTCTTCTGTACGGCTCGTTAAAGTTCCATCCTGCTTATACGTACGATCAGCAAAAGCTTCCTGTACGAAAGTTATATTATATTTTTCTGTTGCCCTTATAAACGCTTCACTATTCGCTAATCCGTAAAGTAATAGATTTGGGTTAATATGATAAATTGCCTTTGCGATTGCATCCGCAATTTCCGAATCAGTTGCCGCCATATTATATAACGCACCGTGCGGTTTTACATGTTGCATTTTCCCTCCAGCAGCTTTAACAAATCCGTCTAATGCGCCAATTTGATATAAAACATAATCGTATACTTCACTTGCTGAAACGTTCATATTCCTTCTCCCAAATCCAATTAAATCAGGAAATCCAGGGTGTGCCCCGATTGCTACGTTATGCTGCAGAGCTTTTTCAACCGTTTGCCGCATAACGGCCGGATCACCAGCATGAAAACCGCAAGCAACGTTTATAGAGGAAACGAACGGAAGAATTTCATCATCATTCCCCATTTTATAAGCTCCAAAACTTTCTCCTAAATCACAGTTTAAATCGATTGTAGTCACGATGTTTTCCTCCTAATCTCAGCTTCGTAAAGCGATGAATTTCTTTAATAGACTCATACTTGTTTCCTGTTCTATATATAATTGTGCAGCTTCTTCCATAGTTATTTTTTCAAAAGTTACATAGTCTCCTGGTTTCAGCTGCGCTAGAAGAGGTAAATCTACTGAAATTACATTTCCAATTCTCGGATAACCACCTGTCGTTTGTCTATCCGCCATTAATATAATAGGCTGTCCACCATTCGGTACTTGAATTGTTCCGAATGTAACTGGGCTCGATAAAATTTCTATCTCTTCAACTCTATTTAAAACATCTCCGTCAAGCCTATATCCCATACGATCAGCATAATTGGATACTTTATACTCTTTCGAAAAAAACGACTTTATACTTTCTTCTGTAAATTGATCATATTCAAAGTCTGTTATGACGCGAAGAGTAGGATGCTTCTTGTATTTTGGTAAAGCATTGTTACAAATTGCCCACTTCGTTTTTATACGCCCTTCTTCTTGTAAGTTTTGAATGAAACGACTCGCAACTTCTGCTCCTGTACCAATTTGAAAATAATCTCCTTTTTTCAGCATTCTCCCTTCAATACCGCCAAGAGCAGCACGTATGTAAGTACTTTTACTTCCCATCGTACGATCAATATTTATACCGCCCGCAAAAGTCACATACGCTCTGCAACCGCTTTTCGCTTTTCCGAGACAAAGCATGCTTCCTTCTTCAGCTAATATGGGGCGCCATAATGGAATGCGCTCTCCATTTAATAACGGTTCCATATCTGCTCCACCAATCGCGAGCAATGTCGTTTTCTTTATTAACATTTTAGGCCCCATTATTGTAATTTCGAGTCCAGCCTCATTCTCCTCATTGCCTACTAACATATTAATCATCCTGAGCGCATTTTTATCCATAGCCCCGCCAACAGGTACACCGTATTGTTGATAATGAGATCGTCCTAAATCTTGGACTGTTGTAAGCATTCCTGCATGCAAAATCTCTACATCCATTCTTTAGCCCCCTCAAGCGATACGTACTCTTCCTTTGTTATTGGTATAAATCGTAAATACATACCACTTTGAATATATGTTGGTGTTTCTTCTTTTGGATTAAATAGAGAAATAGGTGTTCGGCCGATAATATTCCAGCCTCCTGGTGTTTCTAGCGGAT
Source organism: Bacillus cereus group sp. BfR-BA-01316 (assembly GCF_022664195.1). Taxonomy (NCBI): domain Bacteria; kingdom Bacillati; phylum Bacillota; class Bacilli; order Caryophanales; family Bacillaceae; genus Bacillus; species Bacillus cereus group sp. BfR-BA-01316. The sequence goes on along the minus strand of NZ_JAKUGX010000019.1, from coordinate 66,357 downwards.
AAATACCTGTTTGATTTCCGCCAATACCTACTGAACCAGGAGCAATTTGTAACCGCGGTGTTTCTTTTCTAGGTGTTTCTAGTTCTTTCGGTAACCCGCCTAAATACGGGAATCCTGGTGTAAAACCTAACATATACACGAAATATGTTGTTTCACTATGTATTCGAATAACATCCTCTACTTGTAAGCTTTGATAATGCGCAACCTCTTCTAAATCAGGTCCATACTCTCCCCCGTAACACACTGGTATAGAAATATGTTTCACATCTCGGTTCACTTCTTCTTTATATGAATCACACAGCTCCTTTATATACTGGCAAACGTGATCATATGGTCTTTCACTTCTCTTATTTCGCTTCCATACTTCGTACAAATTGTAGTACACCGCTAATGAAGTAAACGACGGAACGCATTCAACCATTCCTGCAAACGGATGTTGCTGCAGTGCTTGAAATAATCGTTGCACTTTTTCGTATATATCCATCCCAATTTCTTCACCAAATGTAACAATAATTGCTTGATCCCCTAACGCAGAAAATTTCATCCTACTCCCTCTTTCTATGCCCAAAAGCCGAGTTCTTTCGAAATGCGGTATGCTGTTTCTTTCACTTTCGCAGTAAAATATGAAATGTTACTTTCGCTATACTCAATTGCTAATCCCGAAATACTAATGCCCGCTACAACCGTTCCATCACTTGCAAAAATTGGAGCTGCTATAGCCGCTGTATGATTTTCTAATTCAGAGTAGCTAATTGTGTACCCTTCTTTTTTCGCCATATGTAATACTTCTAACAAATGCTCCTTATTCACGATCGTTCCATCTGCAAACTGTTTTAAATCTGTTTCCTCTACGTACTTTCTTTTCTCTTCCTCAGAAAAATACGATAGTAAAATTCTCGGACATGCACCTGCATACAGTGGTGCTCTTCTTCCAACCGCCGTATAAACACGTACTGGCTGAGCTCCTTCCATCTTCTCAACATAAATTGCGTCATTACCATCTTGAATAATTAAATTTACTGCTTGCCCTAAACTATCTCTAAGCTCTTTCATATAAGGTATCGCAATATTTCTTACCGATAACCTTTGTGAAACAAGTTGACCAAATCGTAAAAAAACGACTCCGAGACGATACTTTCCCTTTTCTGTTTTTTGTAAAAAGTCCATTTCTTCTAACGAACCAATTAAACGATAAACAGATGTTTTCGGCATATTCGTAAGCTGAACCATCTCTGTTAAACTTAGCTCTTCATGCTCATAAAACAACTCCAAAATATCCATTGTCTTAACTGCCGTTTTATTTATACTCATCATGTCTCCTTTTCGTTCCGAATTTCGGAACTTAAATTCCGTTTTTCGAAACAAACATATAATTTAAAATTATAAAATATTCTTTCAATTCTATCAATATATTTTTCACAAACAAAAAAAGTATGGAAGAATATTTCTCCCATACCTTTGCTTTACTTTATAATGCTCTTACTTGTTTTAACGGCCAAAAAACAGCTTGTCCTTTTCCGACAATTTCATCTTCTGAAATAAATCCAAACATACGACCGTCTTTAGAAACTTCACGATTATCTCCTAAAACAAACACTTGGCCTTCTGGCACTTTCGCTTTCCCTGTGATTTGTTCTAACGTAAAATCAGGAGTTAATACACGGCCAGCTGCTTTTTCTTTAAACTCTTTTAAATATGGTTCTTCCATCGCTTTTCCGTTTACATATAAAACATCATCTTTATACTCAACTGTATCACCTGGTAAACCAATTACTCGTTTTACTAAATCGTACCCTTCTTTTCCGTGGAAGACGATAACGTCAAAACGATTTAATCCGTTTATACTATAACCAATCTTATTAACGAGAACGCGCTCATTATTTTCTAAAGTTGGCATCATCGACTCACCTTGTACTAATGATGGCGTAAACAGCACCCCACGAACGATAAAGGCAATCGCAAGTGTAATACCTATCGTTTTAATCCATGAGATCAATTCTTTCTTCGTATTCGTCTTCATCGTTTCTCCTCTTTCTTAAATACTTACTTTATTATTTCAACTAACTCTTGTACTAACTTTAGGTCAATTTCAGAAAAACATGACTTACCTTCTCTAACCGCTGTACCTACATGCGCCTGCTTAATTCCAGTTTCTTCTAGCAATTGTTTTACATTCTCTTTCGTTACTCCGCTTCCGGCAACAAGCTGTATATTCCCTTCACTTTCCTTTTGCATCTCTGTAAGCACTGGAATATTATCTACTACATTTCCTTGTCCGCCTGAAGTTAACACGTGAGTAACTTTATTGAATTTCTTCAAAACTTTCATCGCTTCTACTGGATTTTCTGTATCATCTATCGCACGGTGATACGTTACATTTATTCCATCTACAACAGATAATAAATCTGCTAATTTCTCTTCTTCAACTTCATTTTGTTCATTTAACACACCTAATACAATACCCGCTGCACCTAACTTCTGTGCAACGATAATATCTTCCTTCATCATTTCAATTTCTTCTTCCGTATATGTAAAAGACTTCGCATGCGGACGAATCATAACATGAACTGGTATTTGCACTGCTTCTACTGCTTTTTTTATAAAAGCATAACTCGGTGTTAAACCACCTTCTGTATACGATGAAATGAGTTCAATTCGATTTCCACCAGCTTTTTCAATTCGCTTCACATCTTCTAAACAAGTTGCAATAACCTCTAGCATGAGATAACCTCTTTTCGTGCTTTTTTCTTATTATACAGTAGGTGAAATAAGAAGCATAGCATTCCACTATAAAACTATAAAAAGAAGAATGAAAAGAAAGATTTTTTCATAGGTGTCACTCCTTTTTATTTTACAAAAACACCAAATTATTTACTGTTATATTTAGTATTCTTGTAATTCAATTTTTGCTAGTATGAATAGCTTTTTCTATATATTTAATTATTTTTCTTAGCAACTTCATAATAATAGTGGCTAAACGCTTCTACTAATGCGTCACCAGAAGCATATAGTTCTTCTGGTGTATTATCTACCCCTCCCATTTCAATAAGTAATGCATTTGGAGAAAGATCTTGATTATATACTCCGTCTCCTTTCGTACGGTCTTTAATGAAAATCCCTCGACTTAAACCGTAATATTTTTCATCTAAATATGAATTTATTGCCGTTACTATTTTTTTGTTTTTTTCATAGTTAGGATTATTTCGTCCTAAAATAAAATAGAGTCGCGCATAATTCTTTCCATTAATAGTTTTTAATGTAATGTTTTTTCGGGCATCATCCCTATGAAGGTCAATTGGGAACATAATATTTTTATCTTTTGCTAATATATCTTGTACTATTTGGCGGGAGCCTTTGTAAGATTGAGCCCAATTTAAATTTTTATTTCTCAGAAAATCCCTCATATTTGTAGTATCATGCGAAACACCTATTCCTTTTTCCTCTAACTTTTGTTTTAGATAACCTCCAACAAACGAAATGTTCACTTCATTATTTGTACTGGAGGCATCATTTGGTTTGGTAGCTCCTGGAATAAGAGGAATAAACGATTCCCAACTATGTGTATGATAAATAAAAACTTTATTTTCACTATTATTTTGTAGATTCGAACTTTTACCGGTAGAATTATTTTCTTTTTCACTATTTTGATGTCCAATAGCAGACCCTTCATTTTTGATATTTTCTAAAGGAATATTGGATTCTTCAGGAATATTAGTATAATCGGTCCCTTCTCCAGCAATTAATATTTCCGAATAGAATTGATTCATATTAGGAAGTTCTCTACTTAATATACTTCGGAGATCATTTATGTTAATGTTTGTAGAGATTGAAAGTAAAAAAGATTCCAAAGACGCTTGTCCTTTTTCTTTATGAAATTCCTCTACAAAATAATGATTCTCACTTCCTATCATATACATAAGACCTTTAGTAGAATTAGTTCCCAATAGTTGATTAATATAAAATGATTTAAATAAGTTTGAATTACTGGAAATGAAAAATGAAGTGAGAATACATATAATAGTGAATAAAATACATATCATTATATAATTTAAATTCAATACTTTCAGTTTAATTTTATTCATTTTATATCTCCCTTCATTTAATATATTCGTACGCATAATTTTCAATTAATATGATTACTAATTGAATAGAAATCCTTCTAATTTGAAACTATTAATAGAATTCTCGTTCCTAATAATTCATTTTAGTTCTTTTTATCAATAATTTTCACAATAGATCCAAGCTGTTTTTATTAAAAATGCTCATATCTGTGATCTTAAAGAATAAAAATGTACGCTATATAACTTATGATTCGCCGATTATTATCATCGTACTTATAGTCGTAAACTGAATACCTTCTTACTTTCTCGCAACGATACAATTCGCTTTTCTTCATCTCAAAAATAACATCATATTATTATTTATAAAGAAAGAAGACCCTATATTAGGGTCTTCTTTCTCTTGACTAGTACATTTCAACAGCCTCTATTTTAAGCTAAGACCGAAACGCGGCATCCGCCAGTATGGAAAGAGTTGCATCATCCATCGGCGGATTGTGCAGTCCTGCTCTGACGTTTAAATAATAACGATGAAGCGGATTTTTTTCTGATAAACTTTTCGCTCCTACGATGCGCATTGCTTTATCTACAATAGATATTGCCGCGTTCGTTACAACATATTTCGCAGCTGCTAGTTCGGCTTGCAATGATAATTTATCTTTTGCCTCATCGTATTTTTTCGCAATTTGATATAAAAAGACACGAGCTTGCATAAGCTCAAGTTCTAATTCTCCAACTAATCTTCTAACATTCGGTAATAAACTAATAGAATGATTTAAACTATTTGGCTTGTATGATTCCGCAAACTGAACTGCATAATTTCTTGCCGATTGTGCAATTCCTAAATAACATGCTGGTATATGTAGCAACCAGCCAATACCCTTTTGTTTCACTTTCCCGCCCTTTACATCCGTAAAAAAGCGGTTCTCTATCTCTACATTTTGTAAAACGAGATCATGGCTCGCAGTTCCTCGCATTGCGATACTATCCCACGTTTCTTCAATTGATACGCCTATCGTATTCTTCGGAATGACAAACTCTCCGATTTCTTCCTGGCCTTCAACACTTGCTGAAATAATAAAATAATCAAGTACTGGCGCCATTGTCGTAAAAGTTTTTCTTCCATTTATAATCCACTTCTCACCTTTTTTGACAGCTAACGTCTCTGGTTTCCCGCCGCGCGTAGGACTACCTGTATTCGGCTCTGTCGCTGCTCGATTAAAGAGTGCGCCATTACGCACTTCTTCACAAAACCAAGTGAACATTTCCTCATCCCAAGAACGATTTTCAGCTAATTCCTTTACAATGCCAAGGTGCCATCCAATTGATAATGCGGTAGCACCGCAGCCTTCTGCTATTTTCTCTTGAAATAAAACGAAGTCATATAAAGAAATCGCATTGCCTCCCCATTCTTTTGGCAACGTTAATTTCGTATATCCGATATCTTTCAAATTATTAATATTTTCATACGGAAATGATCCTAATTCACTTAGTTGATGCTCCCTTTCCATGAACTTCGGAATCAATTTATTTATTTGTTCAATAACTAAAGATTGTTCTTCTGTTTCAACAAATGAGAGTGCCATACATAATCTCCTTTATGTTCGATTCATAAACCGTTCATTTTGTCATTATGATTATATGAAGTTACTTCTCTATTATTTCACTATTCCGATAAAAATACAATGCTTTTGAACAATAAGAAAAGTTCCTATAAAAGGATAGGTTCTTTTCTTATATTAATCCCCTTTCAATGCCTTTAATGGCAAAGAGGTTACATATCCAATATACGAGCATAATTCTTTAAAAAAGAAGGGGATTTCTGTATCTAACGTTTTATACGCTGACGTTGGAGTTGCTGATGCATACGCTTCAATTTTAAGATGTTTTGCAATTTTCATCGCACGTTTCATATGAAGTGGATCACTCACGATCGTATATGTGCGTATTCCGTTCTCTATTCCAACTTGCTTTGCATTCTTTAAATTCTCTTCTGTGAAAAGAGATTTTGTTTCAATTAGAATATCCTCATCTTTTACACCATGTTTCAGTGCATACACTCTAGCAGTACGTGCTTCTTCAAGCTCTGCCTCAAACTTTGTACCACCTGTGAAAATAATCTTTTTAATATTACCGTTCTTATATAAAGAAATTGCATGATTAATTCTTTCTTTAAATACAGGAGATGGTTTTCCGTTCCATGAAGCTGCTCCTAGCACGATACCAGCATCTGTCTTCACATCATCATCTGTTTTAAAGCGATAACTCCAAATATCGTAAGCTGCATAACTTACATATAAAATAATAGAACAAATCATAAGCAAGAATACTTGCAAGATTCTTCTTTTCTTACTTTTCTTATTTTCTTTCATTTATAACTGCCTCCGTACATCATCCATACTTCTATATAAAAACGTATATATCAAATCATTTTGTTTGAATTTGTTTAAAAGAAGGAATTTTTCTTGTAATATATATGCATTAAAGGGTTTTCATTTAAAATTGAGGATTATCAATTCATTTTTCGTTTGCGGTTTTCATTACATTTGTGTAATTTATAAGTTTATTACCATACAACTACATTGTAACGAATTTTTTATCATAATGGAATGATGAAACAAAAGTAAATAAAAGAAGTAACTGTTTTGTAAAAAAAAAGGTATATTTTTCATCTTGACGATCAATACACCTTTCTTACTATGAATTATCATTTTTCTTTATATGACTCTAATTTTTCTAATAACCGTTCTTTTACAGCTGGCCATTCATTTGCAATAATACTGTATACAACTGCATCTCTAACATGCCCGCTCGGCAATTTTCTTTCGTTTCTAAGTACACCCTCTTTTACTGCGCCGAGTCTTTCAATTGCTCTTTGTGCTTTTTCATTTCGGGCATCCGTCTTAATTTGTACTCTCCGCATATGCAATTTTTCAAAAGCATATTGTAATAACATATACTTACATTCTGTATTCATACTCGTACGCTGTACACTCGGGTCATACCACGTTTTTCCTAACTCAACTGTCTTATCTTCCACTGAAATGTTATATAAGCGTGTACTCCCTACTATTTCATTCGTCTTTTGATCAACAACAACAAATGGCAAATCCTTCCCTGCCCCATAAGCTTTTATCGCCTTTTGAACATATTGCTGCATATCTTGAACAGTATCCATTTTAGAGATTAAATACGCCCAAATATCTCGATTTCCTTTCACGATTGAAAACATTTTTTCGACATCATTGCTATCCATTAACCGTAACTTTGCTCTTTCGTGAATAATTTCCATTTGTAAGCCCCCTTCTTTTGTTGTTACTATATCATATTATTATATATTGTTTTATTATTATATAAAAATTAAATTCACCATTACAGATATATAATATATCTTAAAGCAAAAAATGCGATGCCTTTATTCAGGCATCGCACTCATAATTTGAATTGAAATTTACTTCTTTTCCATTACCGCAAAATAGTTATTTTCGCTATCTGCAAAATTAAATATTCTACCTGTAGGCATATTTACAATTTCTCCAACTGTAACATTTTTGTTTACTAAATCACTATATAAACGATCGAATTCTTTTGAGAAGAACATTAAAGAAGGTGTACCAAGATTTAACTCAGGCTGCATTTTAGCAATTAACTCTTTATTATGGAGAATAATACTTGTTTCAGCTTCTTTCGTCGGAGCAATTTCAATCCATCGCATTCCTTGACCGTTATCTTCCTCTGAAATTACAATAAACCCTACTTTTTCTGTCCAAAATTTCTTCACTTCATCTTGGTTATTCACATACAACATAATTTGACCAACATTATTAATCATTTATTTCAACGCTCCCTTACAAAAAAATTTATTTTACTCAATACTTTTAAACTTACTTATCATCAAAAATAAAATTACGGTACAAAAATCTATTTCAGTGACTCCAATCGCTCGTTCAAACGATCCCAAGTTTCGGTGATACCTTGCAGCATGCCCATGTCCATAACACTCTTAAGTGCCTCTTTGTTAACATATTCAGCACGGTTTATTAGCTTTGTCTTTCCACCTAAATCGATGAATTCTAATGTCATCTCGGTTGACGGCATAGAATCATTTACATTGCCCTCAGCATCCGAAAAGTAATCGGTGTAGACGATTTTCTCTGGTTCAATAATCTCTTTATAGACTGCTTTTCCCCATGATTCCATACCAAAAAATTGCTCCAAGTTCTGATTCACACACTTCATACAGTAGTGCCAAACGCCTCCCGGACGGAAGTCGACAGTGCATGCCGGAATTTCCCAACCTCTTGGCCCCCACCAATGTTTCAAATGTTCTGGTTCTTTAAACATACTGAATACTAAATCGCGCGGCGCATCGAAAACGCGCTCCAGTACTAATACCCGATCGTTCTCTACTCTCGATACCATTGTATTATTTGACATTTCAATTCCTCCTTAAGACTTTTCCTTGTTTTGTAATTCCTTCAAATACTTATCTAGATTATCGAATCTCTCTTCCATCACATGCTTAAATGACTGTACCCAACAATCAAGTGCTTGGAAAGGCTCAGGTCGTAACTTATAAATCCGGCGATTAGCTTCAGCCTGCACTTCCACAATTCCAGTATCACTTAGCACTTTTAAGTGTTTTGAAGTTTGTGGTTGCCTTAATCCTAGCTGGTCGGCAATTTCCCCAACAGTTAGAGGACCGTCACGCAACAGTTCAACGATATTCATACGATTCGGTTCAGATAAGGCATTCAGCGTCGCCATGTTCACGCCCGGAATTTCACCCGACATATCACTCACCTCATTAAGTGATGGTCTCCGGTTATAACACATCAATATCATCACTAATATTATCTTCCTGTTGAGTCGATTATAACTAAAGTGGAATATTCCTGTCAAGGAATATTCAAAAGATAAATTCACACTAAATGTGGCTTTTACTTTGCAATAAAGTGAAATTTTAATTCATGTTTTTTATTTCTCTCCACTGGTTATTATTTCGCACTAACTACGATTTTACGATAAATAAAAAGAAGTCATTTGAATCAAAATGACTTCCGCTTTTATTGAGTAAATATTTGCTTCTTAAAGTCAAAAAACTTTATATATTCAGAACTTATATATTAGTTTAAAGCAACAAATAAGCAATCGGCGTAATAATTAGCAACGTTAAAATCGTTCTTTGCACATATAAAATAATAAGTTCAGATACTTTTAACGGAATATCTGTCGATAATATACAGGGGATTGATGCGGAGAAAAACAATATAGATGACACCGAAACAACCGCAATAACAAACTTTGTCACAAGCGGTGCACTTACAACTAAAAGAGAAGGTAAAAACATTTCTGCAATACCAACTGATGCTGCTTTTGCAGCTAGTTCCGCTTCCGGAAGCTGTAAAGCCCATGTAAACGGATAGAAAATATAACTAACCCAATCAAATATTGGCGTAAACTTTGCCAAGACGATACCAATTAATCCTACTGACATAATAGATGGTAAAATCCCCATCGTCATTATAAACCCGTCTTTTAAATTCACTGTGATATTTTTCATAATACTTGGCGCAGATTTTGATACTTCTAATGCATCTTCCCAAGCTCGCTCTAACATTTTCTCTTTATAAACTGGCTCTGGAAACCCTTCTTGCGTAATATATGTATCTGGTTTTCTACTAAGAGGCGGGATTCTTACGGTGATAGCGGTCACGATGAATGTTACAATAAGCGTAGTCCAAAAATACATATTCCATAAATGCATAATATCTAATGTTTTTGCGATGATGATCATAAATGTTGCGGATACTGTTGAAAAACCTGTTGCGATAATCGCTGCTTCTTTCGTCGTATACTTCCCTTCTTTATAAACGCGATTAGTAATTAAAAGAGCTAGCGAATAACTTCCAACAAAGGAAGCAACCGCATCGATTGCTGATCGTCCAGGTGTTTTCCATAACGGTCTCATAATCGGACGACAAAACGTGCCGATAAACTCAAGCAATCCGTATCCGACTAATAACGCTAAAAATGCCGAACCAATTGGAACGAGTAAACTTACGGATATAACTAATTTCTCATACAAAAAAGGTCCAACATCTGGCGCAAAGAACCAAGCTGGTCCTACTTTCAAACAATATAATACGCCAAAAACAACACCTACTACTTTTAAAATAGAAAAACAAATATCTACGATAGATGCATTCCATTTCTTCGTATAAAATGGATAAATCGCACCAATTATCATTACAAGTAGTGCGTAATATGGTACTACAGAAGGAACTGAAGTCCGAATCCACGATACGATATGATCAATCATAATTGACGAAGCACCGTTTATCGTAACTGGTACGAAAAACATAAACACCCCAACTAGACTAGCAAGTATAAACCGAAGAATAATCCCCCTCTCTCGCCCTGTCTTAATTACATTACTTTTCAACTCAATTTCACTCAAAATTCGACACCTCCTAATATCTAAAAATTCTGTATAATAATGTTGGATTCCTTCTTTCAATTTCTAATATTTAATCATATGAAAAAGCCTATTTTAAAATATACGATTCAAATAGGCTTTTTCTATTACCTCTCATAATCATCCACAATCACTTGAATCACACGATAAGATTCTTCTGCCACCTTCTTATTACTATCCCTATTCGCATCATATGTAATTAACGCCTTCCAAAGCGCCCATCCTCTCGCTCTATTCCACGTTTCTTCATCCATACGTAATACTTCTTTAAATATGTTTCTACTATTTTTATGAAAAAATGTCCATGCCATCGCCGCATCACACGCAGGATCCCCTACTCCTAATATACCAAAATCAATTACGGCACAAAGTTTTCCATCTTTAATAAGCAAGTTCCCCGGTGCAACATCTCCATGAACCCAAACGGGTTTACGGTCCCATGTTGACCTAAGTGCTAAACCCCAAAGATGCTTTAATAATGTCTCATCAAAAACGTCCTTATTATTCTCAATAGCCACTCTCGCTTCTTCATCGTATACAGATATAAGCCCGCCCCGGTAAAAATTATGTGCTCCAGCTATTGGTCCGTTACTCGCATCAATGGATTGCAATTCAATTAAAAATGATCCTAAGTCTGCTGCGAATTCATGTAAGTCACGAACATTTTCTTTCATAACTGTCTCTCCCTCTATCCACTTATTAATAGACCAAGGCCACGGATACTCTTCAGACGGATTCCCTTTCGCAATCGGTGCAGAAATTGGTAAAGCGATTTCCTTACTTAATATAGGAAGCCACTTGTTTTCTTTCTCTACTTGCGGTACATATGCCGCATCACTTGGTAATCTTACACTCATCTGATTTCCTAAATGAAACGTTCTATTATCATGCCCACTACATTTTACCGGCTTAATTTCTAAATGTGCCCATTCTGGAAATTGTTCCTGTATTAACTTTTCAACTAAACTTACGTTAATTGGATTCATTCACTTTCTCCTTCTCTTTTGAAACTTACTAAGCCCATCCGTACTACCGATATATTCAAAGCCACATCGCTTATAAAATTCATTCAACGTACGATTATGCCCAACACAATCTAACTTCAAATACTCTTTATCACTTTGTACATTCTCTTCTACCCACTGTAAAATCCATTCTCCTATTTCATTCCCCTTATACTCCCGTTTCACCGCAAATCTATGAATATACAACGAATCAGAAACTTCTTCTTTACCAAAAATACGTTCATCCCATTCATTTTGTTTAGGAGATACTGTAACCGTACCGACAATTTCAGCTTCTTTCATAACAACATACGTATATTTCGCTCTTATGCCTTCTAATATTTCGGCCGTAGCTTCTCCTCCCAAAAGATACTGCCACTGATTTACTTCTTTATCTTGTAGCCACTGTGCTACTTCTTTTAATAGAGTAATAATGCTTTCACTTTCATCTTCAGTGGCAATTCGAATTGTATATTCTTTAACTATATTTCTCTCCATATTGCGTTCCCCTTTCATATTACTACCATACTGACAAACGCGTTCTACCGTCATTTTCATCTGTAACGTATTCAACGTACAAACCTTGATTCAGTGCATTTTCATACATCAATTCAATCACTTCTTGATCTTTCGCATAAATTTGGATGTAATCACCATCCGCCACTAGCACGACTACTTCACACTTACTCTCTTTAAATTCTTCATATGTTTCAATCTCTCCTAGTGCTTCCCCTTTTGGATATGCTTTTAAATCTGCAAAAATGAGATAATATATGTTGTCTTTTATTAATTTTTTTAATTCTAATCCATTCATTATTTTTTTATCTTCCGAAAATAATTCTGAACCTATTCCATCACGCACTACTAAATAAGATTCCTCATTTTCCACTCGCCAATCAAATACAGTAATGTCGACTGGCCTTAACACTTTCCAAAGTAAATTAGTGTATTCATTTGGAATATCTACAAAAATTCCTCTTTTCATTTGTTTGCTCCTAACTTATTTGTTTTATTTTCGTCCCATACATTATATACCAAATTCAACTACTACATTTTGTCGATACCCTATGTAACTTGTATTTCATCACAAAAAAAAACGTTTCACTACTAGTGAAACGTTTTTTATCTATTAAGCATTCAATTCCGTTTTATGTTCCTTTACTACACTACGTTTTAAAGCAGTTCCAAGTATGATAAACATACTTACTACACCAATCCAAACGAGCACTGTAGTAGGAGTATTCCAAGCCAATCCTTTTCCGAAGAAGAAGATTTCTCTTAGCCCTTCTATCATAAATCGCATCGGTAACCAGGAGTAAATCCAATCTTGATAAAATGGAGACATCATTTCAGGCGCTAGCGCCAATAGCGGTGCACCAAAGAAAAGTAACAGTGCAAATAACCCGATTCCCTTTAATCCAACTAATGAAAGGACCGCAGAAATCATTAAGAAGAAACTAAATGATGTAATGGATAAAAATAGAGCCGTATCCGTGAAATCCGAGATATTTAATCCTACCATTCCATCTGCTATCCATGTAAGACCAAATCCAATTACAAACGCCGCAATAGCCCCCACTAAAATTTGTTTTACTTTTAATATGAAGTTTTCTTTTCTTGTACCCACTCGCGTTTTACTTATCGCAATAAAGATAATTGCTGCGCTCGCTAAACTTGCAATCCATAACGGTTGGAATAAAGAAATTGGCGAGTTACCGTTTGCACTATTTTTTCCAATTTCATTTATATTTGTCACTTTCTTCGTAATAGGTGTTACTAAATTTGAAACTTGATCTGTTGTTAAAGTAGTCCCTTTTGCTTTAAATCCTTCTAGTAGTTGTGTACGAACGTTATTGTTCATATTATCAACTACTCCATTTAACATTTGCCCTGCCATAGTTGAAGCCGCCGTATTCATTCCTTGATTTATATATATTTCGACTTCAGGCGAAGAAGGCTGTGGTGTTCGTAGCGATGCTTGTTTTACGCTAAAGTCTTTCGGAATCACTAATGCTGCATAATACTTTTGATTGTTTAAACCTTTTTGAACAGATTCTTTATTTTTTACTTCCACCCACTCTACCGCAGGTTCTTCATCAGTTTTTGATGTTTTTTCGATCATATCAACAATTGTTTGCCCCATATTCATTTTAGCTTGATTCGGAATTTCCACTCCTTGATCCTCATTTACAATTGCGATTGGTAAGTTTTTCGGCTTAGGTTGAACGGTTGGAAATAATGTTAATGAAAAAATAAAAACAACAAGTAGTGCAATAACTGGTGATAATAAGAAAAGTTTGTTTTTAAACATTTTCTTTTATCCTCCTTTAATTTGATTTATAATAACCAACAACGTGTTGTTTATTTATATTTCGAATTATATGTTTAAGTTAAATCTTATACAATAATCAAAAATAGTGAATGTGTCGGTTATAAGACACTTTCTTTAAATGTGTTGGAAAAAATTAAGGAGGGACATGCTTTGCGCGATAGTAATTTAGATTTACGTGTTATTCGTACGAAAACTGCCATACGAAATGCATTGGTGGAGTTAATTGAGGAAAAAGGTTTTGAAGCCATTACAGTGAAAGATATTACTATGAAAGCAAACATAAACCGTGGTACTTTTTATGCACACTATCAAGATAAATTTGATTTAATGACAAAATGCCAAGAAGAAATTATGCATGAGTTTTCCATCATTGCCAAACAGAAACTTCCGGAAGTTATTGCTGAACTTGGATCAAATCCTTCTCCAACAATGCCGTTTGTACTTATCGCTTCTATTCTTGAATTTCTAAATGACAATAGTGATTTTATGAAAGCTGTACTAAGCCCAAAAGGAGATTTATCTTTCCAAACAAAATTGAAAGACTTTATGTGGAAAACACTATTTGAAGATACGAATGGCGCTCTTATTAATAAGGAAAATTTACTTGTTCCAAGCCAATACTTAGCTTCTTATATGGCATCTGCTCATATAGGCGTCATCCAACAATGGTTACATAATGGACAAAAAGAAAAACCGGAGGAAATTGCTCGTATTTTATCAACAATCGCAGTTCATGGTCCTTTCTATGCAGCTGGTTTAAAGAAATAAGCTTGCCTGCATAGAAACATGCTTTAATCAATCTGAACATCAACAAACTTCTAAATGAAATGTATGGCTGAGTAGTTACTATTATTTTTATTAATAACTTGAAATTTATGTTCCTATGAAAAAAGCTGTTGAAAGGAATCCTCTTCAACAGCTTCTCCATTATTAACGATATAAACGAACTGCTCCTGCAGAATTATCATCTGCTTGTCCAACTACTTCAAATTTCAATCCAACCTTCGGTACTTTACGTCCTGCATCTGGGATTAAATCGTTCATATACGATTTAGAATCATCAAACTTCGTTACACCTGGTAACCCTTTGTAATCATATGTTCCGCGTGTTGGAGATACAACTTTCCATGCAGGCGTTTGGTTAAAGGAGAACGCAGCATCTGCGATTTGGTATCGTGTACTATTTTTAACAGTTGGTTTGCCGTTTAGCGTTCCAACAATTGCCTCTGGATGAGAGTCAACAACCCCTAAGAAACCTTCGCCTGGATGCATACCAACCCAATTATCTGTAAAGCTAGAGTCTGCATACCATACAACAAGACCTGTATTATACGGTACACCACTGCTATATTTTAACGCTTGATCAGCACCAGCGTAGTTTCTCCACTCTAAATAATAGTTATGTTTCTTCTTATCAAAACCGTTTGCCGCAACGAAACCATTTAATTTTAATTTGGCTTCGCCTTCTGCATCATCAGAGAACACAACATTTCCATCTACAGTTAATGTAGCGTTATCAAGAGTAAAACCGTTCGGTGCTAAACCACCATCTGTAATGTATTCGAATACTAGTTTTACTTTTTGTCCTTTAAATTGGCTTAAGTCATATGACTTATCTACCCATTTACCATCCGTTGTGTCTAGACCATTTTTCACATTCTTTTCGCCAATTCGATCCACTAACGTTTTCTTATCATCCTCTGTCACTGCATGTACTTCAAGGAAGTCATAATCTGTTTCAATTTCATACAATGATTTGTAATCAAACTTCGCCATTGTTGCATTTGTTAAATCAAACACTGGCGTTTCTATTGTTGTATGAAGATTATCGCCTTTTGTACTATAGTAATATTTCTTACCGAATGCAGGCTGAATACCTTTTACATCTTTATCTGGTAAGTTAACGCGAATCAGACCAGGACGAGTTGATTTCGTTACACTTTGATCTAAGTACGTCGCAAAACCGATACCGCGATTTAATTTATCATAGTCAATCTCTACAATATTTGCCCAGTTTCCACCCATGTTCTTTTGAAAGAACTCTTTGTTTTGCGGAGAGAAACTCGGTGGCGTTGAACCTGCAATTTTACCAGCCCAGCTGCCGCCGCTCATAACAGACCAAGAGTTAATTGGCTCACCTGATCCTGAATACTTCGTATCATACTCATCTGGAAGACCTAAATCATGACCAAATTCATGTGCGAATACACCAACTGCTCCGTCTTCTGGCTCAATTGTGTAGTCGTATGCTGCCATTTTACCGCCCCAGTTATCAACCTTTGCTTTTGTTCCTTCAATTGGATATGGTGCTCCAAGGTTCCAGCGATGTGACCAAATTGCGTCATCACCTAGTCTACCACCGCCTCCATCTTGCCCAACTCCAGCGTGAATGACCATTAAGTGATCAATAAGACCATCTGATTCGTTTTTATTGCCATCACCATTATTGTCATATTGATCGTATTGGTCAAATTCAGATAAATCAATACCACTTTCTACAGCTGCATTTAATGCCTCTTTTACAAAATCACGAGGTCCTTTTGGTCCTTTATTATCATGACCGCCATCTCCTGCATCTGCACCATAATCCGCTGCTTTACCAGGAACTGTCAACCACTTTGTTACTGTCCCATCAACTGTATAACTACCACCAGATTGCTCTTCATAATATTGTTTAAATGTTGGGATTTTTGAACCATCAAAGAGTGTAAACGGCTCATCACCAAATAACATTTTTTGATAATGTTCTGGATTAAAATCATTTGAATACATATAACCTGGTACTTGATCAATATTGTTATGCTTAAAGTCAGCAAACTCTACTAGCAATACAAGAACTTTATCTTTACGAACATCACCGTTATATTGTTTTTGCTTCGCTGAAGTAGTTGGTACTTTTCCGTTTAATCCCCCTTTAACCGGCTCTTGTCCAGCTACCGGGCCACTAACAGGTTGATCAGCTTTTGCTTTCGTATCTGCTTTTGCATCTTTAACTTTTTTCAAAAAGTCAGAAGCTTCTCTCGAAACACTATCCCCTGCTGCTGGCTCTTTTCCAGCATTTTCGCCTTTTTTCTTCTCTACGTATTTTTCAACAGCTTTTAATGTGTCTTCTTTCGACTCAGATTCACTAATTACACCGCGTTTCTTGAGCGCATCTGCTAAACGCTCCTCTGGAATTAAATTTTCATCAATTGGACTTAAAGATCCTACATTAGACGGCGTTGCCGCATAAACAGATTGACTACCAAATCCAAATGTGCAACTAAGCACAGCTGCCGCCGCAAGCGTAGACAGCACTTTAAAAGGCTTTTTCTTCATCCCTATTCCTCCCCAACCTTAAATATGTTCCAATGATCTTATAATAAAGAATATTCCGATAATTTGCAATATACTGTCTTAATTTGTAATATTTTTGAAAATATTCTTTATTTTAGATTGATATACATTCTGATTCATCGATGTTTTCAGAAGATATTGATGGAAGTTGATAAAACTATTAAAATCTCTGTACATAATTGCAAGATATACTTTGCCAATTGCGATTTCTAATATCATTGTTGTTTCACCGTCCCCATGGCTTGACTGTAATTATAGGAGACAATGTAGTTCGAAAAGGAGAGATAGTAAATTCTGTTAGTACTCATTCTAGTGTTCAGGGAGTTTACCATTCTTTCAATATTCTTGCATCTGAACTGCAACTATCCTCCGCAGCAATACAAACTGTAGGAAGTAAGGGCTACAGTATACGTGTCGTACTGTAACGGACCTTTCTATGTAAGCTGGCTTAAAAAAATAAGAGATCATCCACTACACATAGCGAATGATCTTTTTAACTACAGTATTTCGATATACCCTTCTGTTCCATGTACCCGAATTCGTTGACCGTCTATTATTAGTTTTGTAGCATTCTCTACCCCGACGACTGCTGGTAATCCATATTCACGCGCAATAACAGCTCCATGTGTCATGAGTCCGCCAACTTCGGTGACTAACCCTTTTATAGATACAAACAATGGTGTCCATCCGGGGTCAGTAAATGCGGTAACTAATATATCTCCATCTTCTAAATTCGCATCTTCCATGTTTAAAATAACGCGTGCTCTCCCCTCAATCACTCCAGAAGAAACAGGCAGACCTACAATCGCTTCGGCCGGGAGATTTTCTCGTTTGTACTTACCTGTAATGATTTCTCCATCAGATGTGATAACACGTGGAGGCGTTAGTTTTTCATATAATTTGCACTCATTTTTCCGTTTATTAATAACCTCGTAATCCAGTTTATTCGTACGGACAACTTCGTGAAGTTCTTCAAAAGTTAGATAGTATATATCTTCTATTTCATGAATAACGCTGTCTTGTTCGAGTTGTTCGGCTTCTTTCAGTAAAGCCTGCTTATAAACGAAGTAGCGATTAATCATTCCGTATTTTGGATATTCACGATAACCGATGAAATTCCGGATTAGGCTGATCATTCGTTTTGTCTCTTTTACTTTTTGTTTACCATCCGGTAAATGCTTCAATCGATCTAATAACTCTTGTTCTTTTTTCAAAGCTTCCTGTAGCCCTTGCTCAAATTTCCGATTACCCGCATTAGGCTCAAAGTCTTTAATATTATTTAGAATCATCGGGATAATTGTATTTGATTTTTCAATCCAACGAGTTTTCGTAATATCGATTTCTCCGCTGCATCTCATTCCGTATTTATTCAGAAAAGCATAGATTGCATCTCGAGCTTTATCCCCACCTTTAAACTTAACTAGTTCATCTAAAAAGCTGTCATCTTCTATATGCTGTAAATACTCAATGACTTCTGGATAAGGACGAATCACATCTGCGACATCCAATAGCGCCAGACCCATTTCCGAAGTAATATTGTTTGGTACAGATTGAGAAAGCGTATCTGCTACGTTTTTTTCACCTAACCATTCGTTCATATTTTCATTGATCCATGATGAAGCATCTATAGCAGCCATAAACACAGCTGAACTTTGTGGGTCAAATAAAATCTTCTTTAATATCTGGATATCTTCCAGAATAAAATCAAATAAATCCGATCCTGATTTCGTTTGAATGTTTTGTTTTAACTCTTCAATCGATGCTTGACTATTCTTGATTAAATCCGTAACGATTGCCGGATCGTTTTCGATTTGTGGTTGCGTACTTGTAGATGGCATACTTTTACCAAGACTCTTTTCTTTTTCATCAGCCGGTAACAATTTGATAAAATCATCTCGCTCTATTACAGTCGTTAATGCATCTTTAATAAGCGGCTCCAAGTTCCCTATTGTATTTAATAAAAGTTCTCTACTAGCAGGCGAAGCCAATCTTTGTGTAACATCAACAAACAGCCTTCCCCCAGCTTGAAACCTCGGTCCAAAGGATGTTAACTGGAATAAAGACATTCCTAATGGCTTCAAAGGATCAGTCATCATTTGTTGGTGACCAACCGATACATACACATGATTTTCCTGATCATTTGCTTCTGGAATTGGATATAAAGTCGTTATCGGCCTGCTTTGGACAATATAAAATGTATCATCAACTAAACACCATTCAATATCTTGCGGACAACCAAAATAAGCTTCAATCTGTCTTCCGATACGTGCTAGTTGTAAGATTTGTTGTTCAGTAAGTGTTTGAATATCTTGCTGATTAGGAGCAATTTGCTTTGTCTCTGTTCCGCCTTCTTTTCGTCCATAGATAGCTAATTTTTTAGTTGCTATCATCTTATCGACGATTTCCTCTTCTTTTACTTTATAATTATCAGCAGATACTAAGCCAGAGACCAGCGCTTCTCCAAGTCCGAAACTGGCATCGATTGATAGCACTTTTCGGTTACAAGTAATTGGGTCAGCGGTAAATAAAATCCCGGAAGCCTGCGGGAAAACCATCCTTTGAACGATAACAGATAAATAAACTTGGCTATGGTCAAATCCGTTTTGCATTCGGTAAATTACCGCACGATCCGTAAATAGAGACGCCCAACATTTGCTAATATGCTGCAAGATGGCCTCTTTTCCAATGATGTTTAAATAAGTGTCTTGTTGCCCAGCAAAAGAAGCATGTGGTAAATCTTCAGCTGTAGCACTAGAACGCACTGCATAAGCATATTCATCTCCAAACTGGGAGAGATAGTGAGCAACTGCTCCCCCAACATCGAAAGGAATTTCTACTTCCATAATGATTTCTCTAATCTTCCTGCTGATTTCACCAATTTGATTTCGGTCCTCTATTTGTAGCATTGTTAGTTGATTCAATAAAGCTTGAAACGTTTCGTTTTGTTCGATGGCTTGTTGATATCCTACTGTTGTAATACAAAATCCTTCTGGCACTTGTATTCCTTGAATTTTTGATAACTCCCCTAAATTTAACCCTTTTCCACCAACGAGAAAAAGCTGCGTTTTTTCTATTTCCTGAAAATCGAGAACAAAAGAACTCATTTAACATCTCTCCTTACAATGCATGTGTTCTTGATTGTAACAGTAGTAAATGCGAATAAACAGTCTATTTTGACCTTTAATTCCATGATATAATTAAGTTAGGAAGAGATATTCCCCCTCTAATTCACTTCAATTACATCAACAAACTTAAACATTCGCTTATTACGAAATGCATCTGTACATATAATCGTCTCCTTTATTGGATTAATATTGACTACTGTTATGTAATTTTCATATAGATAGCCACCTCTGTAATATGTAAGTAAAACCTCTTCCTCACCTAAAAATGAACATAACAGCCTATTTTCAATCATTTCTTTTGCATCTTGCGTTAAGATTGGGCGTGAGATTTTCGTTTGCCTACTTATCATTTCTTTAATAGTTGCGAACTGCTCTGGCATACTGGCAAATGGTTGCCACTTTACCATACCTCTTCCTTTTGGCATATTAGCATTCTTCACGATTTATGTCCTCCTAATAATGTGTTTCTATATCTTGCTGTTGCGACGCTTGTGTAGGAAATCCCACGTAAAATACTGTTCTTACCAAATCGTGTTCGAATTTCGTCCATGACCTTCGTTAATCGCATTTCTTTTTCTCTTTGTATAATGTTATCGAAAAGTGAAATTTGCTCTTCTCCTTCATTTATTAAATTTGTTAACGAAATACTTATCGATCGAATCGGTTCCCCTGTATAACGCTCGTATAAAAAATATGTACAAACATTGTAAATATCCATCGTTAAATTTGTTGCTCTGTTTAACGTATGTGCCTTTCTTATTCCCCCGCCATATTCCTTGCTATATCCAACTGAAAAATGGATCGTTTGAGCGTATTTCTTTTCTCTTCTCAACCTATAACAAACTTCTTCTATATGCTCTAATAACATAACTACGAACTCTTCTATTGAGTAATCACGTAATAATATTTGGCTTTTCGCTATAGATGTTGTTGCTGGAACATACTTCTCTGCTATTCTGCTAAAATCAATCCCGTTACTATGTAGATGTAATTCTTCTCCTATTACACCGAAAGATTGCTTTAAATATTTCAAAGGGTACTGAGCCAATTCTCCAATTGTATGTACACCTTTTCGATTCAATTTCATTTCAGTTTTATACGATATACCCCAAAATTTACTGAGCGGTCTTATGCTCCATAACTTCTCGGGTATATCGTCGTACGTCCATTGTGTTATCCCATCTTTATTCTTTTTCGCTTCAATATCCATTGCTACTTTACTCAATAATAAATTGGGTCCTATACCAATCGTACTTTCAATCCGTGTACGTTCATATATTTCTCGCTTGAACTTTAATGCGAACTCGCGCGGATTACTCGCAAACAAATGAATACTTGCGGTCATATCCATGAAAAATTCATCGATACTATATTGATGAAAATCTTCCGGTGCAACATACTGCAAAGCTAAACCTGTTATGTAAGTTGAACATTTCATATACGTATGCATAATTGGATTCACAATAATAATATCTGGTCGCTTCGGTATTTCGTACAATCTTGCCATCTTCCTTATCCCTAACGCTTTTAATGGCGGTGTTGCTGCTAATACGATTGATCCGCTCCGATTCACATCTCCTACGACGGCCAATTTTGTATAACGTGGATCCAGTCCTTTTTTAATACATGACACACTCGCATAAAAGCTACGAAGATCTACACATAGAATAATACGATTTGGTAAAAGAGAATAATCATACAAGGTTATCACCCCTAAAGGAACGTTTGTTCTTATTATATACGAACTTATGTTCTTTTGAAAGGTATTCCCATGAAAATTTTGGTTAAAATAATCGTACTTCAAAAATCCCTTTAAGAAAATCTTAAGAAATCCCCCTCTAAATTCATAAGAAATTTTTTCTATACTGAAAAATGTAAATACACAAAAGGAGAAACAATCATGAAGAAACTTTTACTTTGCATAATAGGAATAGGCCTCCCTATATACTTACTACCTTTCATGTTGCGCGGGGATTTGGACAGATTTAATCCAATTGCTGAAGAAAAAAATGTATACGCCATTGCGAAGGGATATGGCGTTCCGGATTATAATCATAAAGGACGAGCTATGTACTCACTAAAAGGTGTTGATGAATCTGGGAACGAGAAAGAATATATAGTAGGAACTAACACTCCTAATGATTTTATAAGAAAAACTTACTTAAAAATTCATGTGAAGGGCAAGTATGTCTATTCTTGCGACGTTATTTCTGAAAAGGACATTCCGGAGAAAATAAGAAAACAACTATGAAATAGTGTATAAACGAAAAAGTCTACTCGTATGAGTTGGCTCTTTTTCTTTATTTTATAAAGTCTTAATCGTTACTTTTCCTATACACCAAATTGCAAATATCAATTCTAAACGAAGTCGCTCTGAACACCATTGGCTTAGTTATTAGTAAAATTAGATAACATTTTTACTAATAGAAACCACGTTTGAAAGATAACCATGTAAATACTATAGACGTTGATCTTTCTGGAAATTTCAATATTAAAAAGCCTAATTTCTCAATTTAATGTGAAGAAATTAGGCTTTTTTCATTGCTCCATTAAAGAGCCCGATTGCTGAATATATAGGATATAATACGTTTCCGACCAATTATTATATTGCATCTTGTAATTTACCCTTGTTTATTATCTATTTTTGAATGATGGATTAATTCGTGATTTATAAAGCAAGAAATCATTGTTCTATATACTTGTTCAATAATATCAGGATTTACATTATTTTCATCAGCAATTGTTCTAACTTTTTGAATTACAGCTTCAACTCTTTTTGGTGCTTTAACATCTTCAGTATCTTTTCTGAATTTTGCATTATGATACGGTTCACCGTGACGTATCTAAATGAGGTTCTCTTGGATCACCCTACCCCCTCTCACTTCCTCTAAATATGAAGTCTTGTCCTTAATTGAGTAACCAGCGATAGTAAAATAAGCGCAAATTTTTCGGTTAGATGCAGAATAGAGCTCGTTCCGGGGTTTATAAAGGGAGGTTTTCCGATTATGCAAAGCAAAATTACCCATTTTCATATTTTTCGAGTCAATAGGCGGAATCTCTCTGTCTATTTATCAGATCGGGTGCTTAACCTGTTCCCCAAACCGATAATTGATATAAACTTTTCTTCTGTATAAAGCATATTCTTATTGGTCGACTTAATCTCCATAAAAAGTCCCTCCAATAAATTTCTTAATGGAAGGATTCATCTAAGATAGTTAATTTCACCGGTGGTTAGCTCAACTTAATGACTACGGGATCTGTCCCCATTTAGTGATGAAACCCATTATCACATTTCGTATCATGTGGCATAGGCCCGTCCAGGGAATCTAGAAAGGCAACGGCCTGTTTGAGGTTCATCAAAAATAAATGCGCGAGATCCATGGAAAATCCATTTCGAACCACAACGCGCATAATCGTCACCGCTTCCATATCTGGAGGCAATGGATAGGCGGGTACTTGCCAGCCGAACACACGCAATTGTCGAGATAAATCATAAAGATTCCAGTTTAATGTGTAACCATCTTTCAGTCGCCAAGCGAAAACCGGAATATCCGAACCATCGGACAAAAGTTCGAACGGTTCCATCTTCTGAATCGCCTTGCTAAGAAAAAGAGCGACTTTCTGAGAAGCCCTTTGGACATCATAGTACCCACTTTTCCCCAAACGCAGGTAATTGTAATATTGCAGGAGCACTTGTGCGCCAGGACGAGAGAAATTCAGGGCAAAAGTCGGCATGTTCCCGCCCAAATAGGAGACGCGGAAGATTAGATCCTCAGGGAGATCTTCAGCTTCCCGCCAAATTATCCAACCCAACCCAGGGTAGACTAATCCATATTTATGTCCGGATACATTGATGGACTTCACCCTCGGTAATTGAAAATCCCAGACTAAATCTGGTTGAAGAAACGGTGCTATAAATCCCCCCGAAGCCGCATCCACATGCATGGGAATGTCGAGGCCCGTCCTCTCCTGTAAATCGTCCAACACTTTCGCAATGGCGGCAACCGGTTCGTAAAGCCCGGTATAAGTCTCACCGAGAATCGGTACTACACCAATCGTATTTTCATCCACGGCAGCGAGGACCCCCTGAGGATCCAATTGGGGATGCTTTGGGCTAACCTTCACATAGCGTGGTTCAACCTCCCAATAGTTCGCGAATTTTTCCCAAACGACTTGAACAGCAGAACTAAACACAATATTGGGACGATCCACCGACTTCCCTTCGCTTTTGCGTGCGTTTTGCCAGCGTCTCTTTAACGCAAGCCCCCCGAGCATACATGCTTCCGACGATCCAGTTGTTGAAACACCCATAGTCGTAATGGGGGTGGGCGAATGCCAGAGGTTGGCTAAAATGCGGACACACCGCTCCTCAATTTCGGCTGTCTGTGGATATTCATCCTTGTCAATCATGTTCTTGTCGAATGATTTGGCATATAAGTGCTCTGCGGCAGGCTCCATCCATGTGCTAACGAATGTTGCAAGATTCAAGCGGGCATTGCCATCAAGAGCAATTTCATCATGGACGATTTGATACGCTGTTTCTGGTAACATGCCTTTATCAGGCATGTGAAAGCGCGGAACGACTGATTCTCCTTCGCGGGCAAACAGAGGATTTATAGAAAATTCGTGAGGCAGCTCCATTTGCATGTGACGCGGTAGATATTGTGGATTATCTGGTATGATCTCTTTTCCTTCGTATGCATCATTTTGAACTTCTACTTTTCGATTCTGTGGCATACAAGTCCCCCTTAATTAATTGTTTAACAAACATATTATTTACAAAAAAGCATTTGTTAAACCTAGGGGACAATTCTAATAAAAGATGCCGCCACCATTCGAATTAAAGGCGTATATTAACATAAGCCATTCAAATAACAAAACAGCACCTCTCCAGCAAATTAGAGGGGGCTGTTGTTTTTTCGCTAAAACCTCATTTATTTATGATACGGTTCACCACTATTAATGCTAGACTATATCCTCTACAACCTGCCCTAAACATGAAACAGGCACGCGCGTTCATCTTTCGATAATCGCGCCCTTTAATGGAATAAGGAATGATTATTTGTTCCATTCCCATAGCTTTCTATATAATGAAGACTTATTGCACCATATGTCACCTTTAGGCTGGGAACATATTAATTTGTTAGGAGAATACCATTTTAATTCGGAGAAAGTGATATCATTAGATTCTTTAAGGCCACTAAAGCTTTCTTAACCTTGTTAAAAACGGGGTAATCGTCAGGAAAATGAGCTTAGCGTTGTAAATCCCAAAATAAAAACCCCCATTTCTCTGTATTAAAATTGAGAAATAGGGGGTTAATCAATTAACAATATTGCCCGATTGTTGAGAATTTTTATTTAAAACAGATAACTGATTAATAATCCTGCTGATAATAAGAAGCCAAAAACCGTGTTTGTCATCGCTGTTGATTTCATTGCCATGCGCATATATCGAGGATTCTTTACTCCTTTTTGGAAGCCTTGAATTGCAGAGATTGGTTTTTTCAAACCTAAGAACATAACCAATGTCCAAGGGCTTATATAACCCATCAATACAATCATAACGATCCATAAATAAGAAATTAAAAAGGCCACAGCTAGTGTTACCACCGCTTTCTCTCTCCCAAGGAGGATAGCCAACGTCTTTCTTCCACCTTTCATATCTTCATCAATATCTCGAATGTTATTCGACATGTTGATTGCACCTACTAAAATCCCAATTGGAATGGAAATCAATATACTTTCAACCGTTAAAGTATTCGTTTGAATAAAGAATGCAATTAATACAAAACATGTTCCCATTAACAGTCCAGAAACTAATTCTCCAAATGGAGTGTACGCAATTGGTAATGGACCACCTGTATATAAATAGCCAACCGCCATCCCAATTAAACCAATGACTACTAACCACCAGCTACTATTCATACAAATATAAATGCCAATAAATGCTGCTACCACATACAATAAAAGCGCAACTGTTAAAACATTTTCTGGCTTTAATCCATGACGGACAATTCCACCACCAATTCCAACAGAATCAGCGGTATCTAACCCACGTTTGAAATCATAGTACTCATTAAATAAATTCGTTGCTATTTGCAATGCTAAACATGCCAGCATCATCGTAATAAATAAAAGCCAATTAATTTCGGCAACATAAAGTGATGCAACTGTCCCTAATATTACTGGAGAAAACGTCGCCGTTAATGTATGTGGGCGCGTCATTTTCCATATTAATTTAGCGGAACTAATTTCTTTTTCATTCCCCATAAATCTGTTCAATCTCCCTACATTTTAAGTATAAAATCACTAGAAGTATCTTTCTATCTATTTCTTACTTCACATCCATTAATTATATCAAATAAATGATTACCCTTTCTAACAAATCTACTATTAATAAAGTGAAAAATTATAAAGTGAAACTTTAATCAGTGGGGGGTTTTGTCCACCCCCCACTGATTATTAGTTGAACCAATCGGGCTTTTACGGGCAGTTAATCTCCCACCTAACTCCCTCGCAGTCGCCGAATTTTGAGGTGGGAGTCTTACTGCCCGCAAATAGCGGGATAAATTAAAATTTAAATTTATTTTTTCTAAGGTATTCTTCCATACTACTTATATTTTGAGTTTCATCTGCCAATGCGATATAACCGTCAGGTCTAATTAGAAAAACAGAACCAAATTTAATACCTGCTTTCTGTACTCCTTGACTATACGGGAATGTATGCAAAAGAAGATTATTTTCTTTTGCAAAGTTACTTAAATCAGGAGTTACATCTCCATATACATGTAGCTGCCAATCGAAAGATTCAAGTGGTGCAAAATTATCGGTATCATCAAAAGGAATCCATGGTAAACGATCGCCTCCATGAATTTCACCTACACTCCCTTTAGCGAGCTTACTATTTCGATAGTTAATCCGTATTTGCGAAACAACTTTAAACATCGTTTTCCTAACTATTGAAAACTTAGTCATCTTAGGGATAATAACTGGAATTAAGTATTTGCGATTGAACTTTTTACATACACCGTTACCAACAATAGAAGTAAATACTCTATCTGTCGTTGCGACTAAAGTTTTGGCAAATTGTATTCTTTCTTGTTCATAAGAATCTAGAATAGATTCATCAGCTTTTCCTTGAATCACAGCCCCAAGTTTCCATGATAAATTTACTGCATCACCAATACCCGTATTCATTCCTTGTCCTCCTGCTGGACTATGTATATGTCCAGCGTCTCCCGCAATAAAAACACGTCCTTTTCTAAAATGTTCACTCACCCTATGGTGTACTTTATATGTTGAATACCAATTCACTTTCGCAATCGTTAAATTCGTGTTTTTCTTTATATACGGTTCAATTAAAGAAAAGCCGTATTCATTGTTTTCTTCTTTCATTAAATCCTCAGGTATTATTCCAATTAAACGTAAGGATCCAGAAGTCCGAATCGGCATAACAATCATCAATCCATCTTCAAAAAGCCTCATTTGAAAACCAATATTTTCTCTGTTTCCAGTTTGTACATCTGCTACATAAAAAGTTTGTTTATATGTGCCACCAGGAAAATTCAAGTCTAATCCTTTTCTTACTGAACTATGCGCACCATCACATCCACACAAATAACTATAAACATTTTTCTCTTCAACACCATTCTTTATTGTAACGACGTTCACATGGTCATCTTTCTGATTAAATGATACAAGCTCAGTATTCCATTCTACATGGACCCCTCTAGCTTCTAACTGTTCAATTAAAAACTTTTCATGTTCATCTTGTGGGAAGCTTAGTATAAAAGGATATCGACTTTGGCCTTCCCCCATATTCTCAAAGTTGAATTTAGCCTTCAATGTTGTATTCCTATAAAATTGCATATTAACAAATTTAATTCCTTTTTGTACGACCTGATCTGCAAACCCAAATTGACGATAGAACTCTAATGTTCTTGCTTGCACACCCATAGCTCTTGAAGTTTCTCCCGGACCTTGATTTTTATCGATAATTCTAAATGGGATTCCTTGTTTTGTAAGTCCAATAGCTAAAACTAATCCAGTTGGTCCAGCTCCAACAATTAACAATTGATTCTTCATAAACTTCCCTCCCCATTTTCAAGCGAAATAATGAACAATGTGTTGCTTTATTTTACTCCAAATTATAATCTTGAATAAAACTCTTAAAAACAATCAAAAATGATGGATGTGTCGTATATCCGACATATTTTCTTAATGTGTTGAAAAAATTCAGGTGGAATATTGCTTGCGTGATATATATAGCGATTTACGAGTCGTTCGTACAAAAGAAGCCATCCGAGATGCACTTGTGGAATTGATGGAAGAAAAAGCAACTGTACCGTGAAGGGTCACCCCATCATTTCAGGAAACTGTGACACAAATTAACCGGTACCTCATACGTAAGGAACCGGTTAATGAAATGAATGAGCCAAGATTATTTATATTGTATAAAACCTCAGACAACATATGGTTACACTCTTCTTACATATATCCCCTTGAACCCGTTGTCTTCTCTTACTAATTTAACTTCAACATTGCACTAACCGGATTATGATCACTGTTTTCAAACTTCAAATCATGCCCTTGTACGCTTACAATCTCCACATTTGTAGAGACTAAAAACCCATCAATAATCGTAACAAAGTTCTCACCTTCAACATAGCTCTTCACATTATCACGAACTGTCCAAACCGTATCATCAACAGCCCACTGGAACCCACCATCAGTGAAATCTTCTGGTAACTGTACTAACCACTCTGGCCATCCTTCTTTAAACTTCGAATCCTTTAACTGCACATCAGATAATAGTTGATTCCAGTCTCCACCAAGCACGATATAATCGCCATTTTTGTAATGTTTATTCATATACTCTTTCAAAAATTCAACTTGTTGCTTTCGAATGTTTCCACCCTTATCATATGCAGATAAATGAACGTTCACCATTCGTAAATATTTTCCGTTATCAACTGGAACCTTATGCTCAACAATCGCTCGATCTACGTCGAATAATTGACGAAGCCACATTTCTCTTCCAGGAAGCTGATATCTCGTCACTTCTTCTACTTTATATTTTGAAAACGAACCAAGTCCACTGTTCGTATATCCGTGTGGCGTCTTAATTGGTACCGGCACCCACTGCACATTAAAGTTATCACCAAACGTAGACGCATGATCTTTCAGTCCATCTTGAAACGCCTTATACTGATTCACATCAAATGAACGAAGTGACTTCTCATCCATCTCTTGCGTTAATATAAAATCAGAATCTTCCTTTTGTAAGAAAGGCAGCATACTGCTGATATTCTTTTCTGTTTGCTCTTTACTACTAGAACGCGAACCTTTCCCTCCGTCTAAGAAGAAATCTTGATCTTTATCTAAACCGCCGTAGCCAATATTAAACGTTGTCACCTTAAACTCTTTCCCGACTTTAAGAACCCGCTCGTTATTATTGGTCACCTTCAACTTCTCAACAACCTTATGCTTCACATTCTTAATTGCCACATAAGTAATAAATGCTGTGAAAGCACCAAATATAGAGCCTGTCCCCCATAATAAACATTTCATTGTCTTTTTCAATCTCATGGCTCCTTTATTCTCTTTTTATAGTTTGTATATGTAATATTTTAATATGTTTCTACATTTAAAATATATAACGTAACTCTAAAGGCTTCAAATACGATAAAAGGGATTGAAACGATTCACGCATTAAATAAACGAAGCCGAACTCTGATTTGTTCGCAATTTCAATCGCTTGTTCGTCATAAGACACAGCTGTGCCGAGAAATAAATGTACCCTATAGAATAGACACTAAAAAAAATCTATCCTATAGGGTATTTCTTGTGTAATAAGAGGATTCGATTGACTGAAGATACATATATACGTTCAGGTCTAAAAAAAAATTCAAATTAACCCCAAACAACACCTCGCCTCTCGTATTCCATTCTATATTCAACGGCAGCTGCAATTTTGGAGCTTGCGAACCTTTCCGTGATCCAAAGTCCCAAATCAAGTCCTGAAGTGACTCCTCTTGCAGTGATAATATTGCCTTGATCCACAATTCTATAACGAAGAAGCTCTCCCCCATATTCACTGATTTCATTCTGTGCCAAATGGTGCATCGTCGCCTTTCGACCATTCAATATACCAGAGGCAGCTAGTAGCATACCTCCTGTACAAACTCCAGCAACGATCGTTCCTTCGTTGTGCATCTCTTTAATCATTTCGGTCAAGGTTCCAAGCTCTGCTTGCTTTCGTGCCCCATGTTCAGCTTTATGATTCCAGCCACCCCCAGGCACAATTAACAAATCTGGACGATTATCCATTCGTAAAAAATCATTTAGTTTAACCGTAACTCCAAACGAAGTAGTAACTTCTTGTTTTGGTTCACTTGAAATTAATTCAACCGTAAATGGAGCCCCTTCTTCTATCGCTCTTTTGAGTACCTCAAAAGGTGCGAAAGAGACAAGCTCTCCGAAACCGTCAAACAATACAATTTGTATTTTCATTTTTGAACACCTCATATGATTTCTTTTGTAAATCGTAGACATATAAAACGATTCGGCAATTATGTAATTGATTTAAACAAAACCTCATCTAATAGAAAATATCCTGTATAGCTAAACAAATAGGTCCTGAATTAGGAGAAGAAATGTTATCTACAAATTAACAATGAAGACAATCTTTCTCCTCTTATTTTATAAACTTTCAAATGTTCCTCTAATTCTCTCACATCATCTAACACACTTAACGCTTTCTTCACAAAATTCCAATTCAAACTACCAGATAACCATAATAATGAAGAAAGTCTTTTATAATCATTTGAAGTTAAAATATCATTAGCCTTATACCCTTCTAAAAATGCCCTAGCAACACTCCAACATACTTCATGTGACTGTATTCCTTCTGTTCGAGAATACCATTTTATTAAAAAAACTAACCCTTCAATGTGATCTACATATCCAATAGATTCAAAATCTACAATTCCTTGTACACATTGACTTGAGTCCCATATGACATTTAAAGGATTTAAATCTGTTTGTACAATAAAATCTAAATCACTCGTATGTGCGCATTCTATATGATACTTAGCGAAATCTATATAACTCCGCAAATCCTTACATGTACCACCCTTATTTTCTAATAGCTTAATAAATTGGCCATATCCATCCAAATGAGATTTCTTTTGAAAAATCGAGCTTTTAAATGTACTAGAAATATCATGTATCTTTCTCGCTTCCTTTCCAAAGACTTCTGAAATAGTTTCTGTACAATAAGTAATATGTTCTCCCTCAATCCAAGTAGATAATATGAATCGGTACTGTTCATCGTTCCAAGTGACAAACGTAAATGACTCCCCCGCCCTATTCTCGTTAATCTGCATAAAAGGTATCCCGTGCTCGCGTAAATAATACGTAAACCGCACTTGCTCTTTCAATTGTTCGTTTGATAACGTTCCAAAGGCTGGATTGATCGTTCGATTATTATTAATAAACCGTGCCGAATACCGATTTTCATTCACCATAATTTTATAGTGTAAATCCGTATTCCAGCTATTATTATGTAATTCTCCTTCAACTACCAATAAATGGATTTCTTTAAAATAATTCATTAATACATCTTTTATTATGTGTCTCACCCTATTTTCCTTTCATACAAAAATTAGAAAAACGTCATTCTTTCTACTCTGATTTGTTTAGTATCATTTTTAGGAATGTCGAAAGCCTAATCCTATCGTATTCCTACATGACAATACTGGTCTACTAATCTCTTTAGTTGTTCTATGTTTTCTGAAGATTTTTTTCTGACAATCTATCCCCAGTAATTATTACGTCCCAGACAAAAAAGCCGCATTTGCGGCTCATGAACTTATAGGACCAACATACGTTAGTGGAATGACTTACCGTTTAATCGCATCCACAATTAGCGATGGGAAACCAAGTTTATCTCCTTGATTTCTAGAATCATATCTTTTTGAGCGGAAGATAACGCTATCATTTGCATCCCATTCGTTGTAATAAAATTGCCCATTTTCATCGCAATACTCAAGTAAAACCACTTCAAATCCAGCAGTTTCAAACAATTTCGTTAATGTTTTATAATTATGAACGATTTTATGGCTTGCAGCTGGATGGTCTTTCGGGCCAGGTCCACCTACTTGAACTATGTTTTGATATGTTTCATCTTGGAAAAATGCATCAGGGACGCCGCACCGAATATGACCTGACGGTTTTAAAAATTTATAACAAACTTCAGCTGCTTTTACCCCTTCTTCAAAAGTAAGATGCTCCCATACATGCTCTGCCAAAATAGCTGAAATAGAGTTATGTGCAAATCTTTCTTCCCATGTCGTTTCAACTAATAAGTTAAGCTCATCTTCTTGCGTTTGAATCCAACCTGGATTATTGTTAAATGCTCCAGCTCCAACTACTACTTTAATTTCATCTTGTTTTATTACCATCATTTTCACCTCATAAAAATTTCAAGTCATTAATCTTTTTCTATGTTTACTATAAGTTTCCCTTCTTCAACTAAACTACCAGTCCGTTCAACTAACTTTAACTCTTTCGATTCGAAACTTGCGTAGGCAAAACAACCATCACCAATTATTTTTTGGGGATTGAGCAGCTAAAGACATAAGCTGGTGGTACATTTCTAAGCTCCCTTTTCACATCTATTCTAGTAAAAAACTGATTAATAAACTTCTTTTTAAATTTAGTATATTGAAAAGTAACAAATTTTCCACCTTCCTTTAAAATTTTGGTGGTAGTTAATAAAATTTTAAAGGAAACATTTGGGGGTAAACTAGAAAAAGGAAGACCCGAAACAATATAATCTGCATAAGGAATACAATAGCCCTTTAAATACTCGTCGATATTTTCCGCAGACCCCCATACAACGAATAAATTTTTCTCGTTTTTAAATTTTTCTTTCAATAATAAATAAAACTCTTTATTATTTTCCACTAACAAAAGAGTAGTATTCGAATTTCGTTTTTCAAGCAATTTATTAGTGAATACACCCGTACCTGGTCCATATTCAACAATATATTTAGCTTTCTTAAAATCGATACTTTCCACCATTTTATCTGCAAGAAACTTTGAGCTTGGAAGTACTGCACCAACGTTTCTTGGATTAGTTATATATTGAGATAAAAAAGACAGAGGTTTCATATTTACTCACTCCAATAGTTTGAATGTACTACCATAGTTTAAAATTCAAACCTGAAGAAACTAGAGTGAAAATTCTTAAGAATCCTTAAGATTTGAATAAGCTCTGTAAAAATAGTTTGCCCTAAAGAAAGACCACCCTTAAAGGACATATCTTATAAACACTCCCTATTTCCCTTTAACACATGTTTTTCAAACGTCAAATACAGAGAAACAGGAAATAAGGTATGTACGAAAACTGTATATTTCTCGTTCTTTTTTCAAAGAAAACCTATAAGATTACCCGTAAATAAATACATACTTACTGTCGTATCCATGAAAAATTAGTCGATGCTATATTGATGAAAACCTTCCGTCGCAACGTACTGTAAGACTAAACTTGTTATATAGCATGCATAATTAAATTTACAATCATTATGTCCGTACATTTTCATATTTCGTACGCCCTGCCCATCTTTTAACCTATAACGCTTTTAAAAGTAATGTCGTCGCTAATACTATCTATCCCTACGGTTTACATCTTCTACTATAGCCAATTTTGTATACCGTGGATTGAGGCCTTTTTTTAATATATGAAACACCTGCATAAAAGTTACGAAAATCTACACAAACAATAATCATACAAGGTCATCACTCCTAACAAAAAGAACATTTATTCTCTATTGGGTTTTTTATGAAAATTATGGTTAAAACATTTCTTATGTAGAAAACTCATAATTTCTCCCCAAAAACTTAAGAATTCTTATTCGTTTTCCATAAGAACTTCTGTCTATAATTAACCTTGTTCTACAGATGTAATGATAAAAAAGGGGAAATACATGTGAAAAAATTATTATTTTGTATGCTAGGAGAGATTTCCCTCGTTTATCTATTACCTTTCAGGTTACGCGGGGATCTTAATAGATTTAAACCGATAACAATAAGTAAGCTGATACGTAATGACTTATGTGATTTGAACTATAAAATCACATGAGTTTAAATCATAATCCCACCGTAAACTACACCGTATTAAAGAAGCTATTTTGAAAATTAGAAGTATAATATTAGCGTAAGTATCTAATTAACCCATTAGATTGCCACAAGTACGTTTTTGACATAACACCACCTGCTATCTATAAACTTATCAACTTTGTCTTGTTAAATATATAGGAAAAAAGAGCCAATCTCCTATATGACAATGAGATTGGCTCTTTGCTTTACTTATTCGCCTGTTTCGGAAAATTGTTTAATACGTTCACCGATTTCATTACGAACACGTTGAAATTCAGACCACTCTTTTCCTGCCGGATCATCAAATCCCCAATGAACACGATGAACGTGCGGAGGTGTAGAAGGACAAACAGAATCTGCGTGACTACAAAGAGTAACGACTAAATCAGCATTATTTAAAATGTTTGAATCAATCCTATCTGATGTTTGACTTGTTATATCGATATTTACTTCTTCCATCGCTTTAATAGCATTTGGATTTACTCCATGCGCTTCAATGCCAGCAGAATATACATTCCACTTATCTCCTAAGTATTGTTTGCCCCAAGCTTCTGCCATCTGGCTTCGGCATGAATTTCCTGTACATAAAAAGTAGATTGTCTTTTTGTTTTCCATGTTGTTTTCCACCTTTGTTTTTAAATTTATCCCGCTATTTGTGGGCAGTAAGACTCCCGCTTCAAAATTCAGTTCGAGCAAAGAAGTTAGGTGGGAGCCCTGCTGCCTGTAAAAGCCCGATTGGTGAAGGCTAATAATCGGTGGGGATGAATCCCCCCACTGATTAAAGTTTCACTTTATACTACTTGATCATTAAAGTATTTACGTTTAAACCAAAAAGCAACATTTACAAGTGCAATCATTACAGGTACTTCGACTAACGGTCCAATAACAGCTGCAAATGCTGCACCTGAGTGAATACCAAACACACCGACAGCCACAGCAATTGCTAATTCAAAATTATTGCTACCTGCTGTAAATGCTAAAGTTGTTGTCACCGGATAATTTGCACCAATTTTTCTTCCCATAAAGAAAGAAACAAAAAACATCACAATAAAATAAATTAATAACGGAATTGCTATTCTTACTACATCTAGTGGGACGCTAACAATCATTTCTCCTTTTAAAGAGAACATAATGATAATCGTAAATAGCAGTGCAATTAATGTAAGTGGACTAATCTTAGGTATAAACACCTTTTCATACCACTGTCTTCCTTTTAACTTTACGAATACAAATCGTGTCAACATACCCGCTATAAAAGGTATTCCCAAATAGATAAATACTGATTTCGCTACCTCTACCATTGTAATATCGACAATAGCTCCTTCAATTCCTAACCACTCTGGAATTACTGTTACAAACACGTATGCATAAACTGAGAAAAATAACATTTGGAATACCGAATTAAAAGCAACTAAACCTGCAGCATATTCTTTATCACCATCAGCAAGATCGTTCCAAACAATTACCATTGCAATACAACGTGCTAAACCAATCATAATAAGTCCGACCATGTATTCTGGCTTATCAGGAAGAAAAATAATTGCTAAAACAAACATAAGTACAGGCCCAATAATCCAGTTTTGTACTAAAGAGAGAACCAACACTTTTACATCTTTAAATACCCGCCCCATTTTCTCATAGCGAACCTTCGCCAACGGTGGATACATCATTAAAATTAAACCAACAGCAAGCGGGACAGACGTCGTTCCAACTTGTAATGTATTAAGCACGTCTACTACACTAGGAAACACAAACCCTAAACCAATTCCAACAGCCATAGCTAGAAAAATCCATAATGTTAAATATCGATCTAGAAAAGATAAACGTTTCATTTTATCCCCCTTCTCTTATTAACAACAAGAATTTTTATCTACTACGTTAGAAGTCGTACAACAAGATGGATCTTCTATTTTATGAACATCACTATCTGCTTTTGTATAAAAGAACTCCCACTCGTTACCATCGGGATCCGTTACCCAAAACTTATCTTGAACCGCATAACAACAAGTAGTATCCATCTCATCACGTGCAAAGAAACCTTCTTTTTCTAATCTTTCTTTATGAAATGTAATTTCTTCAGCTGTATCCACTTGAAAACCAAAATGATTTACCTGATTTCCATTCACTTCATCTCGAACATTAAGTGTAAAATTAAGCCCTGGGCTTTCTAATAAAAATTTTGCATAATCCATTTTCACTTTAACTGGTGACACACCAAATACCTTTTCGTAAAATTCAACAGACTTCTCTAAATTAGTAACATTTATACCAATATGAACATATCTCATTGCTTATTCCTCCTCTTAAAATGCTATTAATCAATTTTTTTTGATTAATAGTGCAAAATTTTAACAACAGCTACCTTTTCCTGTTTTTCTAAAGATACAGCATAGTTCTTCTGATAATAAGTTATTTACTTCCGCATCATTTAAATCATAATAACTCCACGTACCTTTTGTTTTTTTTACAATTAAACCTGCATCTAATAAAATCTTTAAATGATATGACAACTTAGATTGCGTCATTTCGAAAACCTCTGTTAAATCACATACACACGTCTGTCCTCGTTGACAAAGTTCATACATAATCTCTAAACGTTTCTGATCAGCTAACGCTTTAAACTTTTTCTCATATAACTGAAAATCTTGTGCCAACAAACTTCATTCTCCCTTCATCAATTTTTTTTGATGTTTATAGTATATACACTTATTAACTCTTTACGCAACTAATTAATCAGGTTTTTTTGATTAATATAGAACAACTTCTTCTAATCATACCTATGCCACAAGTAAAAAGAACCATAGCCTTTTCAAAAATGAAAAACTAAGGCTCTTTTAACAACTCAATAGTTAAAATATTTTAGAGGGGTGGTGCCTCATCACCATCAAGCTAAGAAAAGCGAATACCCCAAAACGATAAAAATGACCTGAATTCTCATAAATAACTGTTGTAGTGATATAAAATTTTCGTTTTAGGGATACTTCAAAATATTAGCTTGATGGACATGGGGACGAGCCCCTAAAATACAATTCCGCTAGAAATTTTTGCGCTATATTCTCTTTTATTTATGATAGTTGATTAACAACACTTTCTAAAAATTTGTCTACCTTTTCTTTTGATGTATCCGGTGTATGATAACCAATCGTAAATGTAAGTCTTCCATTATAAAAGCTTGCACCCATTGAAAAGAATGGCGCATACATAATGGGTGATGTCATATACCCGTCCTCAGCTTGAACTTCACCAAACTGAATAGGTTCATCAGCGATCGCCCCGAAATTTGTCAGTAATGGCAACGCCATCCCCATCTGTAAAGCCTGTTCGTATTGCTGATTATACATTTCCTTCACCACAGATAGCTTCATACCTGCCAGTAGCTCCATTCCTGCTGCTGAAGAAAGACCTGGATTTTGAGACTTTATTTTATCCATTGATTGTTTAATTCGAACGAGAGTCTGATTAAATGATTCATCATCCTCCATTTTAATCACTGGCATTTCCATGCCGGATAAGTTGCAAATAGCACCAGTTGTATAATTAGGCAGATATCGACGTAAATCAATTGTTAAACCGATCATTTTTTCTGCGGTGCGAGGTTCTACATACACAGTGAAATGTGATAAAGCTCGGAAGTATGCAGTCATGATTACATCATTCAAGGTAGCCTGTTGTGCTTTTGTCCATTGGGTTAGACGTAGAGATTGCTCATGGCTCAACCGCCGTACGGACATTTGAGGGGATTTATTTTTGTTGGGTTGAGATGGAAAAGACCATAACGATGCCTGTTGTTCCTGGTTAGGACGATACGCGCTTTTTATGTCCGATATTCCAGTATATTTGAATACATGTGATCGATCTCGAAAACTCTCATTTCCCTCACCAAATTCCTTTATAATTTGATTCTTAGATTGTCCC
The DNA here is from genome assembly GCF_022664195.1 of Bacillus cereus group sp. BfR-BA-01316. Lineage (NCBI taxonomy): Bacteria > Bacillati > Bacillota > Bacilli > Caryophanales > Bacillaceae > Bacillus > Bacillus cereus group sp. BfR-BA-01316. Next base: position 27,946 of record NZ_JAKUGX010000019.1, on the reverse strand, counting down.
AAGGAAAGTTGAGTATAAATTGCTCCCAGCAAATTAATATATTCCTTGACCCCTGCACCATCTGAACATAGATGAGATAATTTCACAACTAATATATCTGTTGTAGTGCCTCGTAATAATTTTGTTTGAACCATAGGCCCCTTAATACGATCACCAGGTTCCTTAATAAAATCTATTGCCATTATTTCAAGTTCTTGATTATTTCCTTCTGCAAAAAGGCAAATAGGTGAGTTAGTGGCAGATGAATGTTCCTCCCAGTAAGGAATATCATTTTCTACAAACCGGCTGCAATTGTAACGTTATCCTTACTGATTGTTCAAGTATTTTCTTTGATATACCTACAGGAAAATAAAGAACTGCATTAATTTGTTGATCTGCAGAATAAAGACCTAATAAATAATTCATTCGATCTTGAGGTGTTACTGAAAACTTTCTTTGTTCCATAATTTTGTCCCCCTTTTAAGACCTTTTTTGGTATAACCTTATTCTCCATATGGTTGTAACTTTTCTAGTCACTTTTCTTCAAGAGCAAATAATTCTTATTTTTTGAATTTTTTACGAAAGTATCTTTTCCTTACTGGTTCCATTCTTTTTGCGGCTCTTTGTAGGTGATATACTCATTATTTTATTGTTATTAATACTTCCTATCTCTTCCGATAAAATCAAACGTAAATTAATTTAGTTTATATATATGCAAACATTTTACAATAGTGTTTAGGAATTATCGATAAAACAAATAAATCATTTTTATGTTTGTTAATAAAAAACAATAATATAATACGTTCAGGTATTACTTCATAATAAAAGGTTGATGGGCATGGAGGACCACCAACCTTTTATCATATTGCTTTAGATGTTTGTATTCATTATTACATTGTTTACTAAAATATCAATCTCTGATGTATCAACTCTCTCTTGCAGTTCATTCTTTAATTCTTTTACTAGTTTTTCGACACCATCAAATAAATTGAGCTCAGCTTCAACTAAGAAAGCTTTTCCTCCATTAGATTCAATCTCTTTAATCGTTTCATCTGCAGCTGTTTTATTTCAGCCGTAGTGAATCGCAACTAATGTACCCTCTTTCGCCAATCTCTTTGCAATGGCACGGCCAATTCCACGACTCGCCCCTGTTACTAACGCTACTTTCCCATCAAGATTTTTCATTTTTCCATCCTTCCTCAATTTTCGTTTGATAAAATCCTATACTTATATTTTTATTGAAATATCAATAATTTAAAATACAGATTTATAGGTAATTCAGTTAGTTAACTCATGATATTATAGTTGTAATTTACGATTTACTTTAGAAAATGAAATAAGGAGGCTACACAATGCAAAACGCAGTAAAATTGGATGAAATCGATCATAAAATTATGAACCTGTTATATAAAAATGCGAGAATTTCTGTTTCAGAAATAGGACGGATTATATCCATGACGCAGCCTGCTGCAAAAGAACTGATTAACAAACTTGAAGATCAAGGAGTTATAGCGGCTTACAGAACAAAATTTGAGCCTTCCAAAATTAATAAAAACATTCAAGCATTCATTATGTTTAAAACGAGCCAATGCTCTGATTTTATCCAATTGTGTAATGCCGCTCCTGAAGTAACAGATCACCCATTATCTATTGAACAAAGAGATGGTATTAAACTAAATCGCATCCAAGAAATTGCTGAAGAGATTTGTTATCAAAATAACGAGGAAATAAATGATTAGTAAATAAAAAAGAGCATTGAAAAATCAATGTTCTTTTTTATTGCGTTTTTACTTGTTAATTAGATTTCCCTTCGAAAAGAGAACCTGTTATTCAAATCGAAAGTATTTTAACCACCTACCCCTGATTCCTCTGCACCTCCCTAAACTCCTCCTTCACCTTCTCTAACAACCCTTCTTCCGTAATTAATCGATATGCCGTATTCGCTAATGCCTTTGCCGATGTAATTAACGCTTTATCACCTAGTTCTGAACGAGCTGCTTCTCTAAATTCATTCGTATGAGCAATTAAGTCATCTGGCCCAATTTTAATGTAAGGATGAATTGTCGGTACGACTTGGCTTACGTTTCCTGCGTCTGTTGAGCCGATTCCTACTCTTTCTTTACGGTTTACATCTTCACCAAGTTGTTCTAGTTCTTCGGCTACGACGTCATTAAATGTTTCTGTTACGAGCAATTCATCGATTTCATTTTGGAATTGATGAATTTTCACTTTTGTACCTGTTGCTAGTGCTGCACCTTGTGCGATATTTCTTACTTTTTCTGTTACCTCAGCACATCTTGTTCTTGTTGCTGCGCGGATAAAGAATCGTGCCGATGCGTAATCAGGAATAATATTAGGCGCTTTTCCTCCTTCTGTAATGACTCCATGAATTTTCACATCTGATGGAAGTTGTTGGCGAAGTGCATTAATACTGTTATAAAGCTGGATAATCGCATCTAATGCGTTTATTCCTTCTTCAGGCGAAGCTGCTGCGTGAGCTGTTTTCCCGTAAAAATGAAAATCTAGTGGATCGACCGCTAGTGATGGACTCGTCGTCGCTGTTTTTCCGCTCGGATGAATCATAAGCGCCGCATCAATATTTTTAAATAAACCTGCTTTTACATAACTCGCTTTCGCACTACCATTTGGCCCACCCTCTTCTGCTGGTGTTCCGAACACGACAACTTCCCCGCCGATTTCTTCAAGTGTTTCTGATAATGCGATCGCTGCTGCAACGCTAATTGTTCCGATTAAATTGTGACCACACGCATGGCCGAGTCCTGGTAAAGCATCATACTCAGCTAAAAATGCGATTACTGGCCCTTGTTTTCCGGAACTTTTTCTTGCGATAAAGCCTGTTTCATGCCCAGCTATATTATGTTGCAATTGGAATCCTGCGCTTCCTAACAGTAAACTTAATGCTCTTGATGCGTAAAACTCTTGGTTACCAATCTCCGGATTCGCATGAATATCATGACTTGTTTTTATGTATTTTTCCTTATTTCTTTCTATACTTTCAGTAATTGTTTTTCTTTGTGACGTTACTCCTGTCGCTCCCATTTTTCTTCCTCCTTTTATTTTCACGTAAAAAAGCCTCTTTCTAAAAGATAGAAAGAGGCTTTTTTACGTGAAAATGAGCTTCTTTCTTATCTTTCAAGTTACCTTGCTGGAATTGGCACAGTATTCATATAGAATCCGCTGCCGAGGTTTCGTAGGGCCAGTCCCTCCACCTCTCGTGATAAGAATTTTCATAAAATTATATTAAATTATTTTTATTCTAAGTTCATTCCAGGCAAAAGTCAAGGAATTCCTATCCGAATTTACCGAATATCTAAAAACCCTTTTAATACGCCAATTGTCTCCGGTGCTTGTAGTCTTGCACATATGTACGGGAATTCCGTACTACCTTCAAACATCATTTGAGATGTGAGCGGTGCCCCTGCCCAAAAGATTTCATCATCGATTACTATAAACGGGTATGCTTTGTTTTGTCTTTGTAACTTTATATTTTTTAATGGAACTGGTCCATCACTATATACCGTTACTTGTGCATTCGTACGCATTAACGCTTGCCATACTCTTTTATCTACTTGCCTTGTGCTTGGAAGTGAAATGATAATTTGACGTTTTGCAGCTAAAATATCTTTTAGTAGTCCTTTCGGCTCTTCAAGATTCATTTCCATAAACCAACGTAAACGTTTCGATATTTTCCGCTCCCACACTTGTCTTGATGTCGTACGATCATATACATCTCCGTGACGTTCTATATGGGCTGTTAATTGTGATAACGCTTGTTTTCTCGATAAATTTTTACGCATGTAGTGGCAATCTGATAATTGAATGAACTTCCCTCTCGCTCTCGTAACTGCTACATTGACGAGACGATGGTTTTTATGATCAAAGAATAACACACCAGGACGTTCTTGCGGATAACTATCAACCGTATCAAAGATCATCATATCTCTTTCAGACCCTTGAAACTTATGAACTGTCGCCGCTAAAACTGGTATGTTTTGATATTTCGTTCTCTGCAACATTTCTCTAATGCACGTTGATAAAAAGCGGGACTGCGCCCTGTACGGCGTAACTACACCGATAGATTGAACACCATCTAACAATCCAATTAACATCATTTGCATCGCTACTAACCCAGACATAATATTAAAACGCGAACCTGAAGCAGCGTCTTTTAAAGAAAAAGCTCCCATTAAGCTCGTATCAAATAAAACACTAGCTTCATTTGCGAACGGTTGTAGTTTCGCAAGTTCTTTACGCTCTGAAACAGATGGATGATCGTAAACTCTATTTTTATAAATAAATGAATTCGTAAACTTCGATATATCCGCATGCATACGTCTTTGTTCCTGCAACATAAAAAGGTTGGGATGTGCTTCTGATTTATTTACAGAATTAACAATCCCTGCATGATAAAACATATCTTCACCGAGCCATTTTCGAACGAGTTCATGGTTTGCCATCGCAATCGGAGGTAATTGTAAAAAGTCACCACAAACGACAATACGTTTTCCAAGAGAAGCAGCTAATGCGATTTGCGGAACATATGCCATACTTACTTCATCTACAACAACTAAATCAAATGTGCGCTCATAAATAAGTGAATCAATGGCACATTTTGATAGCGTTGCACCGATTACTTTTGCATTTTCAATATATTCTTTTTCTACTTCTTTAATTTTCGCTTTTTGCTTTCGAAGATCACTTTCAATCTCTTGTATACGCTTCTTATCAGCAGAAGTCGCTTTATATGATAAAATCTTTTCACGAAGATCTTGTCGTGTCTCTTCTAAATAGAGTCTTTCTTCTCCCCAAGATCCGTTCGTCGTTTCAACTAACTTCGACGCAAGTAACGTTTCATGATTTCGTATATGTTCATGTTGACTATAACCGTAACGAACAATTTCGCCAGGTGTCCATTTCTTCTTCTTCTCAATTTGCTTCGTTACTTCACTCATTAATACGTCCACAGCCGCATTACTATGAGCTAACACAAGTACCGATTTTCCTTTTTGATAATGAGCAGAAATAATACGCGATAAATTGTAAGACTTCCCTGTTCCCGGTGGTCCCCACACGTACGTTGTCGGATTGTAAAATGAACGATACGCCAATTCATTTTTCGTATTTTTCATCTTCTCAATATGCTTCGGACTACTCGTCCCATCAACAAGACGCTTTATACGATTACGTTTCAACTTATCTTTATGCGCCTCTTTCAATCGCTCTTGCAGTTGCTCTAAAAGTTGCCACGGTTCACTGTATAAAACAGCTTCTCTTATTTCACCTTGTATATAATCATTTAACTTCAGTTCTATTTCTAATCCATGTACAGATAATACTTCCCCCGTCGCTTCTTCACCATCGAACTCAATTCGAATTGGTGAACCTTCCGGTAAGCTTACTTCCGAAATAAGCTGAAATACGTATACTGTACTTTCATAATCTGTATATAAGAAACGACCGTTAATGATAGAAATTTTACTACCACCTATCGTCTTCCAATGTTTAATTTCATATGCTAATGCATAATGCCACTCTTTCATCGTTTCCGATAATGAAGGAGTTTGAGTAGTTGTATTCATAGTATAATCTCCTTCCTTCTCCCCAAACATACTTTCTCACTATACCATATTACACGTTAAAATTTGTAAGGTTTTTATCTTGCTTATTTTCTTAATTTTCAATATTATTTTATATATAATTTTCAGAAAGAAGGAGTGCACATGCCAGTCAGAAGAATTGAACACGTCGGACTTATGGTCGCAAACTTAGAAACATCTATTTCATTTTATGAGGAAGTAGTCGGCTTACAGCTCATTAAACGGATGGGGCATCCAAACCCAGACTTAAAACTCGCTTTTTTAGGTGTAGAAGAATCAAAAGAAACGATACTCGAACTAATTGAAGGTTACAACTCTTCTCTTCCGGCAGAAGGAAAAGTGCATCACATTTGCTTTAAGGTAGATTCATTAGAAGATGAAATCGAAAGAATACAGAAACACGGAGTAACATTTTTACTTGGAGATGAAATCGAAACATTACCGGATGGAACACGTTACATATTCTTCACTGGCCCTGACGGGGAGTGGATTGAGTTTTTTGAGACGGAGAGATAAAGTGAAACTTTAATCAGAGGGGGGGGTTTGTCCATCCCCTCTCATTATTAGCCCGTACCAATCGGACTTTTACAGGCAGTTAATCTCCCAAAAATAGCGGGATAAATAATCGTAGAGATATCAGGTTTTTATTTTGGGGTTATTTTAAAACCTTAGCTTGATGGGCATCGGGGACTGACGGCAAAACTCGGATATTATATGTTAAGACATTTTTAGAGAGCATAAAAAAAAGACACCCTAAAGTGCCCTCCTCCGATTTGAGAATCACATCTATGTATGGAAGAAATTTAGAAAAGACAAATACAAAAAGGGAAGCTTCTAACTATAATTTATAGAGCTCGCATGTAAGCAATTACTTACATGCATATTTCCTTATTTACTGGAAGAAGAATCCCCCGTTATATTACTTTCTAATCAGTCTCGTTAAAGCCATCCCAAGAAATCCAGCACCCATTCCTATTAGCCATCCAGTTTGGGTACTTCCTAACATAGATCCCACTCCTCCACCAAGAAACATGCAGCCAACGAATACTAATCCTCCAATTCCCCAGTTCGGCCGATCCATAATTCAATCACATCCTTTCAATAAAACATATGCTATTAGCCACCTAAACTTTCTTACATAGGATATGTTAATTATTTTGCTAGAGATGGCATAGTTATTTAGCAACTTTCAGGGAATTAAAAAGACGGAGATTGACCGATTCGAAGGGATTGCAGGAGGAGAATTTAATTTTTTGTATTATAATAACTTAGGGGTTATGGAACAAATTCTTCTTCAACTAACCAGCTAATAGAAGCCTGGAGGTTTTCCACAATCGAGGGCTCATCGCCATCAAGCTAAAATTTCGTTTCGGGGAAGAATGTGTTTCTTTACATGGTAGCGATGGGGTTCCGCCAGCATTTCGAAAAAAAACCACGCTAAGCACATTTTAATACAAAAAAAGCCGAGTTTTACCCCTCTAAGAGTAAACCGGCTCATTAATATTTAAAGGAAGTAATGTTTATAAATTGGTAGAATACAATTCTTCAAGCTTATATTCTCCTAAGAAATTGATACGTTCCCAACCTAAATGCCATTATACGGCATTAAATCTTCTTGGAATTCACCTTTTCTTCAGTTCTTCTACTGCTTTTTCCATGTAAACTGTATTCCATATGTTTATAGCATTAATTATTATGTTAAGTGCCCTGGCTCGTTCTCTTAATTCGCCATTTTTATCGAAAAATATAGCTCTAGCTAATGCATTTGTGGCCTCACCCTTATCCAATTGTCCGTTAATAGACACACGTGGTTTAAATTGTCCTTTTTCATGAAATAGACCAGTCATGTGCCACATTCTTTTTAAAAGAAGGTTTCCATTCTGACAAATCCTGATAAACAAACGTTATATTGTCACATATTTTCTCTGCAACTTCGTACATATGTTTTATATCATTAGCCGTAAATAATATACTTCCTTTGCGTTGAGTACTGTCTACAATAGTTGGTATGATGTCGCCCTCTTTTACTAATAGATCAATTAATACGACCTCGGATATGTTAGCTAACTCTTTATACTTGATTTCTTTTAAGCAACCCGGTTTTGGAATCAAGCTTAAAGACATAGCTTGACATTTTGAAGGTACACATCTAAATTCATCTATAGTCTCAGTAGCTAACGCATCATAATAGTATCCAAATTGAGATATGCCGGTTGTTAGTTCCACCATTCTCCATATGTTGCCGCCACCTATTCTAACTTGAGACTCTATGATTATTGGCTTATTTTGTTTGTCTATCTTTATTTCTGTATGAGTAATGCCGTTTTCCATTTGCATATCGTCCAAAAATAGCATTACTTTCTCCATAATTAATTTTTTTTGAGATTCATCTATAGGTGCCGGCATAATAGTATAGTTTATTATAAACGTATCTTCTTTAAATACTTCAGCTGATATAGCTAGTATAGAATGTTTTTTGTTATAAGAAACGGTTTCGACCGTATAAACTACATCACCTCCAATGTACTCTTCCACTAAAACAGGTAGTTGAATACCATTATCTTTAATAAATACCTCTACGTCATCTCCCGTGTCTAGCTTAGATACACCTTTACCACCTGCGCCAATCGGGAGTTTTATTATAATACTATCTTTTTTGTTCAAAAATTCATTAATGTCTTTAATGTTATTGCAAACTGTCGAATCTATCGAAAAGTCTTTGTCTGCTAGAATTTCACGCATCATGTCTTTATTGCGGGTTATCAGATTAGCATTGTAAGAAGGTCCTTTAACATTAAAAATCTTTGCAATTATGCAAGCTGTATCTAAGGCTGTTTCGTTGAAAGATACAACCACATCAAATGGTTTCTCTTTGTATAATTCTTCAGCATAGTACACACACAAAGGTATGTTTGTTGTGTCTATTTCTTTTTTATAGAAACACTTTTCTAAGATAGCACCATCAAAATATATATGTTTAGTGTAAGACCCTATATACGAAACAGTATACCCACTGTCTAAAGCATCTTGTATAGGTTTTGTCCATCCCCCTATAAATAAAATGTGTGGTGTATTTTCTATGTCAGTGCCTTTTGATACCTTATACATCATAATCATCTCCTCTAAAATGAACTCGTATATTCAATGTCAGTTCCTTTTGATACACCTCGTCTTAACAACACCACTAAACACAATGTTGTTCCGAAGCCCCCTATAAATAACGTAGTTTGAAGCCCAAATATAGAAACTAAAAATGCACTAGCAAAACTTCCCAATGCCCAAGCTCCCAAATTAAGCGTACGCTGTACAGCATTTACTCTGCCTAGCATGTGATTTGGTGAGGCAAGTTGTCGTATGGTTGCAGCGTAAGGGCCAAATACACCTTCTCCCATACCATGTATGATACTTGCAGCTACTATACCGTAAACGGTTCCCATATATCCCATTATCGGTATAACGGCCAGACCGGTAACTGATACAGTAGCACTATAAATAAGCATTTTTGTATTATTAATTTGTTGACTTTTTTTCATGAGTATCGTATTGCCTATTAAAAATCCCACCGCTGCTGAACCTACAACAAACCCTATTTCAAGTTCAGATAGACCCATTACCTTATAAAGGAATATTACTAAAATGCTATTTAGTATGTATTTAAAAAAACCGTAAACAGCACCACAGCTTACAATTGGTTCCAATACAGGGTGTTTTTTAAAATATATCAAACCTTCATATATGTTTTTGTATACGGATTTTATATTTACGTTTTTTAAAGAGCCTTCTGTATGCGGTTTAAACTTTGAAATAAATAATACAAACACAAAACAAACAAAATACGTTACTGCGTCAACAGTGAAAGAACCTGTTAATCCAACTAGAGTAATAACGATTCCTGCTAGCATAGGACCAATTACTATAGAAAGAGACTCCGAAAGTGCTAGTTGAGCATTTCCTTTTTTTAAGTAGTCTTTATCTGTTAATATTTCCGGTAAGAAAGAAGGAATTGCAATGTTGTAAAACGTGTTAAATATTCCATTTAAAAACATGAGAAACACCAATAAAGGGAACGTTATTATATTTGTTACAGTCAGTATGAATACTGATAAAAATAAAATACCTTGACATATACTACAAATTAGCAAAACATTTTTTCTATGAAAGATGTCTATCAAAGCACCGGCTACTAACCCAAAAATTAGGTAGGGTAAGAATATAACCCCACGAAGCATGGCAGCATTTGCCTCACTTGTTTGTAGCACCTCTAATGCAAAAAGAGGCAAAGCTACTATTGTAAACTGGGTACCTAACAAACTTATAGATTGTCCTAGCCAAAGCTTGTGAAAATTAAAATGTTTGCTATCTTTCATAATACCCCCCCATTAATTCATATTTATAAATTATCAAGTTTACGATATAAGTAAGATCAGGCAAAACCTATCTTTCATCTAATGTCTATACCACATAAAAATTCGAAACCTGATATAAAAGCGATTTTAGTTCCAAAATGAAGACTTGATGTTTAAAACTCTCCTGGCTAATGAAAAGTTCATCTTCCGAAAAATACTGCCGCAATTCGTTCATAACTCAATTGAAAGACGGATGGAATTGACTTGTCAGAGTCTTGTAATTGATTAGTTCGTTTCAGATTCATTTTCCAATCATATGTCACTTTGAATCACCTCCAGCCTCAGTATAACCTTGAAGGCACGCTGTTGTACGCATTTTGGAATGTAACAGCAAGATAACAAAGTTACAATGACGAGTTGTTATGTAATTGTACATAGTCAGATTCACACGATTGGAGAAGATGAAAAATCTTTGAATCCAAGGTATCTGGTTTGAATTCCACTCGTCACAAATATACACTTGGATTGGATCGATGCTTTTATAGCAGTGATATACCAGGTATTCCTTCAGTATTTTATATAGGACTTTTTCAGTGATCTCGCATTTATGTGCTTTCTTGTTGCAGCGAGCCAGTGCACTTAACATAATAATTAATGCTATAAGCGTATAGAATACTGTCTATATGGAAAAGGCCACAGAAGAATTGAAGCGAAGAGGGTGGGGTCAAAGAGGCTCTAATGCCGTATATATGGCCTTTAGGTGGGAACACATCAATTTCTTAGGGGAATATAAGTTTGAGGGATTGCATTCAACAAGTTTACATTCCTTACGTTCTTTAAATAATAAAAAGCAAAATTACTCTTAACGGGGTAAAATTCAGCTTTTTTTATATTAAAATGTGCTTAGCTTGTTTTTTTCTGAAATGCTGGCGATTCCACTCTAAGGGTATCTCACCCAGTTCTTATTGTTGCAAGATAAGCAGCATATAGTCAATTAAAATAATTTAACAACCCACATTAGAAAAAACATCAAGAAAAGACATTCCAAACATGGAACGCCTTCTTTTACTTTATAAAACCATCCACTTAAATCTATTTTCCAAATATACCATTCAACACTCTGAAATATTCTAATCAACATAATCACTCATTTAACTAAAGAAATTAGTTAATTGCATAACGCTCTTCTGACTTTTCTTGCGAAAGTTAGTGGATCATCAACGTCTTCGATATTAACGTAAATCAAATTTGGATCATCACATAACCACTCATTGTGTATAGACGAAACTATTATTCCTTGTTTAATAATTGTAGCAACAAATTCAGTGACTTCCTTTTGTAAGAGTGCTACCCGGCCTAGACATAATGCCCGTCCAGTTTTATTATCTCTTGATTCGAATGAGAAGGAAGTTGTTACTCTAAAACGTTTTCCTAAGATTGTTGCTTGTATTTCATCCCGATTTATTGTTGCCACGCATTTTCCACCAGCGAATCCTTTTTGGCCGCCGATAATTCTTGCAAACTGTTGACAAATTGATTCCTCATTAATCGCCATACCTTCAATCATCCCCCCTTTTACTGTTAGGTTATGAATTCATACATAGGTCTGAAACGGTAATGAATCTATTCGGTTACAAAAAAGGTGATGGCAATCTAACGAAATCTGTTAGCTCAATTATTCTTGATCATATGACTAGTTACCCGAGTTTAAATGATGCAGAATTTTTTTGTTATGAGGTGTTTTTCCTTTTTAGCTTGATGGGTATGGGGTGCTACTCCATAGCTATTAAGTTAAGAAACACATTCTTCCCCAAATGTTTAGTTACAAAATGTCTTAGACTGCATTTAGATAAACCAAAATAACAAGCAAAAGCCCCTTCAAATTTGAAGGGACTTTTTAGTATATAGAAATTAGCTTAAATCAAAGATAACATCTCTTGAAAGGGGGCATTTTTATATTATTCAGGTTTATTGAGGAGCCTTCGTTTGAAGCAACTTTAACCCCATACCAATAAAAATCATTCCTGTTACTTTATTTAGAATCATTCCTACCTTTTGATTTCCTCTTAATTTTTTTGTGACATATGAAGAGAAATAAGCAACAAATAAACACCACAATAGTCCAGTTACTGTAAAAGTAAGTCCTAAAATGATAAAAGGCATAGGACCTGAAGCCTTTGTATCTATAAATTGCGGAAGAAACGCAATAAAGAATAAAGAGACTTTTGGATTCGTAAGACTTGTTAAAAGTCCTTGTAAATAGATCTTTTTAATGTTCAATTTATTGGATGAGGCTTGGAAAGCTACATTTGTCTTATCCAATATCATTTTAATCCCTAAATATACAAGATAGATAACACCTATAACCTTAATGGTGTTAAATAACACAATGGATTTTGTAAGTATAATAGATAAACCAAAAGCAACCAATAACGTATGAACTAAAGAACCAGTAATAATACCAAAAACAGAATACACACCTGCTTTTCTACCTTGTGAAATACTTCTCCCCACAATATACATGGTGTCTGCGCCAGGAATTAGATTTAATAAAATCCCTGTTAGTAAAAACACTTCATAATTAATAATACCGTACATTCTAGCACCTCTATCTATTTTTTTGGTGCCCTTATTGATATTAAAGTAAATAAAAGAAAAAGAAAAGTATTTTCTATTTATTCAAGAAAATCAGTGGCTTTTTTGATTTACAACCAATAAAACTGATGGAGTGTATCATTCGTATTGCGGACCCAAAACTCACTATTGAATAAGTAAAACCCCAGAAATCCAAAGGTCTCTGGGGCATCATTATATATCTATCTCTTTTTGTTTTTTGTTTTGTTTATGTCTATAAAGGAATTTTCGACCTGTTAGAGAAATCAGTAATAAAATCATTATTAGTACTAAAAATTGCATAAATGATAAATCAAAATATTTAGCACCTGTAACAATTAAAAGTGTAGAAATCGTACCTTTTACAATGAAAAAAATAATAATCCATAATCCGCTTTTTTTCCAGTTCATTTTTATTTTACCCTTTCTTACGTTTAAATTCTTAAAAGATTTAGTGATAGTCCTTGAAAGTGACATCTTAATAGAAATCTATTACATTAATAAAAAAGTCATGTCTAATTAAATGTGACGATTCTATAGTAAGTGAAAATGATATTCATTGTCAATTTTATTGACTATTTTAATTCCAATCGTCTCATACTGGAATGGTTTGAATAACTATTCTTTTCATCTCAATCTCTTTCCACTTTGTTTCTTCTGGGTAATGAGCTCTTGTCTTCTAACGAAAAACACCTCCATTAAATTTGCATACTTAGTATGCGAATTCAAGAGGTGTTTTTTCATGTACCACTATTCGGGTTCACTTCAATCACGATTTCCTGCTTTTCTATAAATTTAAGTTATTGATACATGTATCGTTTCACGCGAGATACTATTTACTAGTACACGATAACTGGATCATTAGTGCTCAAATTATCATACACAGTTTTTGCAATATTAGGAAGAAGGTTAACACATCCGCCTGATCCCCCTGTTAAATAGGCATTATTCGCCCAGTTTGTTCGCCAGCCTGCATCATGGAACCCTTGACCGCTATTTGTGAACGGAACCCAGTAATCTACTTTAACTGCATAATCAGCTTTACCTACTGCGCTGCCTTTCAGCGTGTATGGTGTTCGTTTATATAGGACGTACCACACACCTGGTGATGTATCTTCACTCGTGCTATGTTTACCAGTTACTACATTTGTTGTAACTACTAATTTTCCATCTTTGTAAATCCAAATTTGTTGCTCTGCAATTGAAACTTCCGCATACGTGTCTCCGATACCATTATTCGATGTTGTTTCATAACCGATCCCTTCCTTCTCCCACCCATTTCCGTGAATATTAGAAGCAGAAAGTGATTTTTCACCTTTCTCAAAGGCTTGTTGAACTTGTTTTGTTTCTTTTTCAACATCTAGTGCCCAGCCATAACCTTGTCCTTTTACTGATATGACCGACCCAGAATGAGTTTTAAATGCGAAATCTTTATTTAACGTTGATTTAGCATTATTAATTTCAGCAATCTTATTCTTAATGTCGCTCGCATCGATTGTAACTTTCATATCCTTTGACATAGAGGCATTTTGAATTAAATCTTTCGCTTTTAAAGGATAAACTTCATTCTGCACCTTATAATCAACGGACTGTTGCAGAAGATCCTGTAGTGCTTTCTCCTCTTTTTTGACAATCGGATCGTCTTCTTTAATAGGCTTTATGTATGCAGACTTCAGATGAATTTCGCTTTTATACTTCTGCTTGTCGTAATCTTTCAGTAGACTAGTAACGTCATACTGTTTTCCTTCAACGCTTTTCGAAATAATAACCTTGCCTTGTTCGAGCTTCGCCATAGCATCTTGAGGCGCTTTTAATTTTTCGTTCATAGAGATGAGCTTTTCTTCTACAAGCTTTTTCATCGTTTCACTACGATACTGATCCGCCTTTTCCGGTAGCAGTGAATAATTTTTTTCCTTTGAGGAAGGGAAAAATGTCCACTGACTTTTTAATAGTTTCTTAACTTGAGGCAAATCTTTTTCCGTAAGTTCTGTTTTTGTATCTTTTTCATCTAAAACTTGTTGTTGATCGACATAGACTTTGTTTGCTAGTCCAGATGTTTTTAATTTCTGTATTGCCTGATCAGTGCTCAGACCACCGACTTTTGTGTCATTAATCGTAACATTCGAATTGAAGTGAGTTGCCTGATAATAACTCATCCCCCCAATGAGAAGTACAATTATACCAACACCCGCTGCGATAAGCTTCCAATTTGTAAAACGTTTGCTTGATCTTACTCGTTTTTTATCAACTTCTTCAACTGATTCATTTATTGTATTGTTGTTCATCAATCTTTCCCCCATATACATTAACGTCAATCGATTTTAAATCAAAACCATTGACTAGTGTACCTTATTTTTCCTGAAATTTCATTATTTTTGACCAGATTTTATCGCATTTAATTGACCAAATTTAGATTTTTTAATAGAACAACACATAAAGATGGCAGATAATTTTTTTCAATTCACAATAAATAACCCCTTACAAGTAATAAATCATTGCAATAAATACAAAAAGTATGCAATTATGATTGCATACTTAGTAGATTTAACAAAGAACTTGGTAGATTAAGTATTTGAAATTCATGATAAAACAGATCCTAAATCTTCAACTGAAAAGAAGAAAACAATAAGAATGGACAGAGAGTAAAGGTATCGGGACCAGATTAGCAGTTCCAATTCAAGTTGATGAGTACATAAAAGAGCGTTCTGAACTCCTTTTATATCAAATTCAATGTTTTTCTAAGAATGTAAACTTTTTAAAAGACGTAGTTTTAGAAAACAGCAGTCTACATATTCATCATTGAGAACAAGACATCCCGGAAAAAGCCCAAAAGTTAAGTACCATATACTTTTATTCAGATAACGTCTCACCTGTAATAATTTCAAACAAAGTGGCTGCGTTTTTTCTGTTAATTGAGCATACCGATTATCTCCCGCCATTACTTCTACTATATCCTTATTAGAACTAATCCAAATTTGATATACCACAGCTTTCGCTTCTATTTCGGTGTTTCTATTATGTAATTATAGTTTTTTTTGACATTTTATCATTATAAATTTAAATGGAGGTTTATTTTCCATATTTTTATGTGGCTCAACAATTCCCGTAGATTCGATCAGTCCATATTTTCCAAAGTCTTGTTTTACCGAGTCAGCATCATAAAAATACATTTTTACCCCTTCCATTATTTCGAAATAGTCTCTACCCAGTTGTTTACCCTTTCCAAACATTGGGGCTTCTTTTGAAATAGTAGTAAAAATCATATATCCGTTTGGCTTTAATTGGTTATAGCAATCTTTAATAAACTTCTCTCTCTCATCCTTATTCAATAAATGAATAAGTGCATAACAAAATATACCATCATACAGTTTGTTATCAAAAGGCATATCCGTTACTGAACCATGGAAGAAATCAGCATTAAGTTCATTTTGTCTTGCCAATTCAATCGCTGTTTTTGAAATTTCAATACCTGTTACATGTATCCCGTTATCAATAAAAACCTTTGCATTTCTTCCGTACCCAATACCAGGAATCAATATATCCTTCACTTTCTTTTCAAGGAAAAATTCCTTCGTCAAAATTGCGGAGTCTGAGGCTTCAAATCCCCACATCATTTGATTTTCTATAAAACTTGCTTCCCAAAATTCTGTCATATCTCAATCTCCTTTATAAATATTAACTCTCTTTTTTAAAAATCTACTGTTGCCTATGTAACTCTTGTGCTTGGACATACCATAGTCATGCCCTCTTTCATTGAATGTAGCAACGTTATCGCATATTCACGAAATTGTATCAAATTTCAACATTAATTAAAAACAAAAAGCATTGGATACCCAATGCTTTTTACACTTACGCAAACAGAGACGTATTCGCATATAAAGCTGGCGAGCCACCTGAATGTACGAATAAAATGTTGTCCTCTTTATTAAATTTACCTTTTCTAATTAAATCGATTAGTCCCGCTACTGCTTTACCTGTATAAACTGGATCAAGTAAAATACCTTCAGTTTTCGCAAGTAACTGAACCGCTTCAACCATTTCCGGTGTTGGTAACGCGTAACCTGGCCCTACATATTCATCAAAGCATGTAACTGCTTCGCGTGAAATAGAGTTTGGGATACCAACGTGAGCTGAAGTTTCATCTACAAGTTTTGCAACTTTCTCTTCTTGCTCTGCTTTTCCTCTACTTACATTTATTCCGATTACAGGAATTTTGCTTTGCGTTCCGGAAAAACCAGTAATTAAACCAGCATGCATACCAGCGCTACCACTTACACAAACAACTGAACTGAAATCAATTCCTTGCTCGAATGATTGAGCCATAATTTCTTGCGCACAAGCAATGTAACCCATTGCGCCAGTAGGGTTCGATCCACCAACTGGAATTACATATGGTGTATTTCCTTTTTCACTTACTTCTCTCGCTACTTTATGCATTTCTTCCATAAGATCTGTTCCGTTTGGCACAACAATTACATTCTCAGCGCCTAATAAATGATATAAGAAGTAGTTTCCGTTAAAGTCTGGCTTTTCTTCTGGCTCAAGCCCTTCTTCTAACACAAGAATACACTTCATTTTTTCTTTTACCGCAGCTGCTAATGTTAGACGGCAATGGTTGGACTGAATACCGCCAGCTGTAATTAACGTATCTGCACCTTTTGCCTGTGCATCCGCAACTAGAAATTCTAACTTTCTCGTCTTATTACCGCCAGCTGTTAAACCAAGTAAATCATCTCGTTTAAAATAAATAGTTGGCCCACCAAGTGCTTCAGAAAAATTGTTTAACTTTTCAATTGGTGTATATGATTCTGTATATTTTTTTCTCGGGAATTTAGCTAAGTTCATCAATAACGCTCCTTTTGTACTTCTTTCACAATATATGTAACGATACTATTATTACATGTAAAAATGATGAAGTCATCTTTCTGGATTAAAAATGTATTGAATTTCAGTTCGGTAAATGAAATTCAACTAACGATTTTAACTTCGGTGCGGTATATGAAATTTATATCGACTTACCAACAAAAAAGACAAAACAAAAGGCTTTGTTAAATAGCATTATTGTTTTTTATGTATATAATATGGGAACGTCCGATTTGGACGTTCCCATATTTCATTAAAGCCCCCTATAATAGAATAACTGTAAAGCTAATGACGCTTTTTTAAAAGCTGCGTTTCCCTGCCCAAGCTCCTTGCATTTTACTTAGAAATACAATTTGCCCAATATGATATGCGTCGTGCAATGCTAAACTCTTCAGTTCAAGAACTAATGATCTTTCTCCAGGGATCTGTCTATACAAATCTTCTTGTTCTGATTTCGCTAATATTTTTTCAAGTTCACGATGAACATAAAAGTATTCTTGTTTTGTTTCCTTCCAATTTTGAAATGTCTCAGTTGGTAATCGAAATGTAGATTCATTATCTTCTGCCTGTGGTTCATTCGCTGTTTCACCAAGAAATCGCATCAGAAGTCTCTTTTTATAGAAAAGTAAATGACAAACTAATTCCCATATGGAATTCATTGCCCCCTCATCTGGTTTCCAAATTGCCTGTTCAAAAGTAACACCCTCTAGCACTTTTTCAAGTGGTGGAAACCAGTCTTCTTCATCTAAGCAGCTTGCCCATTGTTGTAACAAAAGTGTCTTTACATCCATTTTCTATTCCCTCCAATTTAATCCCTTTAATAGATAACCCCTTTGGTCAAAATTTATTTGCGGCGTGTTGTAGATAGCTATTAAACTGGCCCTTTAATGGAACAATGAACGTTCTATTATTTGTAAAATTCTGATCATATAAGTTTATCAGAATCGCTACTGAAAAAGAACAACTGTCTAAAACCATTTTAGTTATCATTTATATGTTTGAATAACAACATTATTTTTAACAAAGCCAAACAAAAAGAGCCCTATCTCATTCGATAAGGCTCTTACCAATCACTTATTTGCCGAAAAACGAAGAAGCTGCATTAATCCCGGCTGTAAATTCATTTCTCCTTTATGACGTACATATATAATTTTGTCTCCATCAAATTTTGGAGGGTTCCCTGGATTATACGTCTGCCACTCATTCGTTCCTTCTATAGCGTACTCCATATATTCAGTTGCACCGACAATTACATTTTCACTATCATCTGCTGTAACATTTGGTGCCATTTGTGCAATTTTCGCATCACTAATTAATAGTTTCTTTATATCTTTATCACGTTTATAATCGTAAGCTGTTACGGTTACATCGTTACCGTATGCTCTTATTTGTAATCCTTGTTTAAATGAAGAACCATCTGGAGCAGTTTTCTCTCCGCCATTTGGTCCAGCTGACATCCAGCCCGTTTCAATTCCGCCCGTATTTACAACAGTAAATCCTTTTTCATCTCCACCTGCAATTTTCTTTTTACCAGCCCAGTCAGGTAAATTTAAATCCCAATGCGTATGACTCGTAAAGAAAACAACTTGCGGATAGTCTTTTAAAATATCGTACAATTTATCGACGTTTAAATAGTCTTGTAAATATGGTGATTGTCTTGATCCAGATACCGTATCCGGTAAAACGTGATGAGAGAAAATGAAAATCGGCTTATTTTTATCTTTCTGGCTGTACTCTTCTAGATTTTGTTTGATCCAACCTAATTGTTCATCACTCATATATACTTCATCCGACATTTTTGAATCATGGTATTTCATATATTTTTCAGTTCCTAAAAATAAGAGCGGATAACCGTCTAATTCTTTTTTATGATATACCTTTTCTTGTCCGCTAAACTGTAAATAGCGGTTGAATAGCGTTTTCTCAGTTACACCATTTGGCCATGTATTTTGAGAGAGTTTCCCATCAGCTGTCCATTTACCAGCATAAAACTCATGATTCCCAACAGTTGACCACACATTTTCCGGATGCTTATTTTTGTTTAACACACGTTTTACATCATCATACTGCGACTTCTGTCCAGTTGGCGTTATATCCCCATTCATAATAAGTGCTCTTGAAAGTGGCGTCACTTTGTTCATATCTTTTAACACATGATCAAAATCCCCTAAATCCCCTTGAATGTCACTAATAACGTTAAAAGTTGTAGCTGACTTTCGAACTTGCTCTTTTCCTTCTGCATGCATTGTAAATGTCGGTAATAATACTGCCATAACAGCTAATGAAGCAACTGCCCTTTTCATACAATTTCTCCCCCTAATAATAGAATGTATAAACTGACATGTTCTGCGTTCTCTTAGTTGCTTGTCCAATTCACATTATAAGGAGAGATTGTAAAAATTGATGGAGTGAAAAATTAAGTGTTTTTTAAGAGATTTTGTCTTTTTTACACGACACATTTAACAATTGGCGCCAATTTTTCTATTTACCTATTAATATTAAATGAATGTAAAATTATACGATCAATCACTTAGTTTGATATGTTGTGTTTTAATTTCCTTTACACAATTTCAATACAGTACTTTACCTTTTTAAATTCTCTTCATTTAATTCGTACAACTCTAGTACAATAAAACGCCCATCTTTTCTGTATATTCCCACAAAAAAATAACGTTTTCCGTTTAGATGCATCTCATTTATTTTTCTTGGTGTTCCGCATTCCATTCACTTAAATAAGATGCATATTCTAATTCATCTGGATTATCATGTAACATAGAAATAAACTCTAATTTATTCCCATCACAATCCAGAAAGTATACACTTGCAGCTGGCATCCATCTTTGGACAACTGGCTCTTGATTTCCTTTCCCTTGGCTTCCTACCACTTCTATTCCACGATTCTCTAACCATAATTTAGAAGTCTTTAGAAATTCTAAATCTACACCAAAAGCAAAGTGTTTCATCTCAAAATCCTCAATATTATGTACTTCCCATAGCCCAAGCATTTGCTTTTTACTTTCTCCTACCCAAAAGAAAGCCACTTTTCTTTTCGATAGTTTTCTTGCTAATGCTAACCCTAACTTATTTTGATAAAAATCTATCGCCTTTTCTAAATCTCTTACATGTAAATGAGTTTCATATATGTTCTGTATCATTCTACTTGCTCCTCTCTGTATTTGTATTGGTAACAACGGGTTAAGTAGTTACTGTAATTTTAAATCTGAATTATGTATCTCCATATTTACTATTCTATCGAAATTAAAATATGATATATCCAACTGAAGTAGTAAATTCAAATAAAATTTCTACTGCTTTTGTAGGAAGAGACTCCATTAAATTTAGATGAAATCCTATTTAAAAAATGAAAAACGCTATTCTTTTAGTAAGAATAGCGTTTTTCACTCTTTGGGGGTAGTTAATATTTTTAATTATGTGCTTTCTAATTATTGTTTTTTATTACTTCTAATTTTCGGGAAAAATCCACTAATTAATAATGTTATAATCCACGCCATTATTAGAATGAAATTTATTGTATTACCGGAATTTAAACTTAAAATCCTCCACAAATAGGCAGCACAAAATACGAGCAGAGCGGTAATAATAAGTAAAAATACCCTAACCACTAATCTTATGTAAGGTTTCTTCTCGTGCCTAATAATGAAGATTCCTCTACCTTTGTACAATCTAATCACAAACAGCAACAAATATACGCCAAGTGCGGCTCCAATAACAATTGATATAATTGAGTTGTTTTTTCTCTGCTCAGCGAGAGAGAAGTAACTTTCAGGTAATTTTCCAGTTTCATATTCAATCCATGCGTGATAAATATCTTGTCGTAAGTCTATACCACCTTCACTATTCGTAAGAATTACCAATCCATCCTTTGTATTAGGAATGAAACCATAAAAAGAATGCCAGCCTCGATTGTCACCAGAATGATAAATTAATTTCCATTGATTAGATAACTTTTTTTCAAATACACCTAAACCATTCTCACCTAATACCGGCTTTTGCATTTCCTTAACACGTTCACTTTTGATGACACCATTACCTTTATTATTTGCATCCATGCTTGCAAGTATTAATGTCATCATATCGGTAATATTTGTCTTGAGACCTGCGGCAGCCTGTTCGGTAAATTGGTAACTAGGGAGTTCCTCTCCAAAATATCCATAGACTTTCGAAAGATTAGGATTTTCAGGACGTTGTAGGAATGAACTAGATTTCATTCCTACAGGTTTCATAATTTGTTCCTCCATATAACGATCAAAAGGTATTCCGGTAACCTCTTCAATAACAAGTTGCAAAATTGTATATCCACCACCAGAATAAATTGTTTCTGAACCGGGTTTTTTGGTAACCTCCACTGGCTCATTAAACCATCCTTTTCCAGACAGAGACTCCTCGATAGAATCAAGATGTTTCCCGGGTGCAACCCCAAGGTATCCTTTATGTGCAGAAAGCCCTGCTGTGTGGCTTAACAATCTTCTTATTGTAACTTCATTATTATTGAACCCTGAATTAGGTAATTTCCATTTGGTTAGATATTTTCCAACGGGATCATCTAATGATAAACGACCTTCATCTACAAGATGTAGGATTCCCCACGCTGTAAGACTTTTAGATATGGAACCAGCCTGAAACAAAGTATCATCACTCACCGCTTTTTTTGTCTTTTTATCTACATAACCGTAGTTAAGTGTATAAGCAATACGCCCCTCATGTACGATGCCTATTGCAACCCCTGGTACATTATAATTCCCCTGCCATTTTGGTACCTGTTCATCCATCTTTTTCTTGAAGTTCTCTATACTCCTATCAGTCAACGTGCCCGATTCTGCCCTCACCGCTTTTGTAAACCACGCTTCATTCGTAATTAATATACAAATGATTAAACATAAAATACTTTTGCATATTATGGATACTTTTTGTCTATTCTTCATTTGCTCCACCCCTTTTTCAGAATATTCTCTCCGTTATTCAGAATATCTCATTCAAATATCCAGTTCTATCGATTTTTATTACTTAACCTTACAAAATTGTAATAAAAATCAACAAACTAATTACTCAGGGGTTTTACTGTCCTTTACACAATTTCAATAAAGCACTTTACCTTTTTAAATTTTCTTCATTTAATCCGAACAACTCTTGTAAAATAAAACGTCCATCTTTTCTAATAAGTACGTCATCAAACCAAATTTCACCCCCGCCATACTCTGGCCTTTGAATGTTTACTAAATCCCAATGTATCGCTGATTTATTCCCGTTGTCTGCACCTTGTAACGAATCTCCAATCGCTAGATGAAAACTACCATTTATTTTTTCATCAAATAACGTATTATTCATCGGGTGTAATATATAAGGATTAAAAGCTAGTGCAAATTCACCAATATATCTTGCTCCCTCATCCGTATCAAGAATTTGATTTATTCGCTCTGTATCATTTGCATATGCCTCTATTATTTTCCCATGCTTAATATGTAACTTTATATCTTGAAACGAATAACCTTGTTGGACAGACACTGTATTGAAAGTTACTACTCCATTTACTGAGTTTTTAACAGGTGCTGTATACACTTCACCATCAGGTATATTATCCGTGCCATCTCCTTTTAATACACCAATTCCTTCAATTGAAAATTTCAAATCCGTACCTTCCCCAATAATCCTTACTCGCTTTGTCTTTTCCATTAATTCTTTTAACGGCTCCATCGCTATCGACATTTTTCTGTAATCTAACGTACAAACATCATAATAAAATTTTTCATAAGCCTCAGTGCTCATATTCGCTTCTTGCGCAGAGGCTTCGTTCGGGATTCTAGTTGTCACCCATCTTGTTTTATACACTGCTTCACTATGAGCTTTTCCAAATATCTTTTGATATAATTTCATTTTTTCTGCTGGTACATCTGCTAATTCATATGCATTTCTAGGACTACGGAGATTAATATATACTTGCATCTTACTTAAGCGATAACACTCCCAATCTGCAAACAACTTAAATTGTTCTTCAGATCCTGACAAAATCAGTTGCCTCGTAACAGAAACGTCACGCATTGATACATGCGCATATCCCCCTGCTTTTTCCACAGCCTTAATAATTTCACGAACTACTATAGGATCTATTTCAGTAACACTTTGAATTAACACTTGGTCACCAGGTTGCACTTTAGTAGAATGGTTGACTAGCACATCTGCTAATTTAGATAATTCCCGCTTCATTACGCCCCTCATCCCTTCACTGCCGTTTCAATAACTTAATAAAAAAAGAGAACTACTCTCTTCAATCATTTCTCTTCTCCATCCAAACAATAAATCATTAGAAATATAACATATAAATTCCATAGACTAGGTACTACAGCCACACTAAAGTAAAGAGTCCCTGGTAATAACCAAGATCCGCAAAGTATCATCAAAAATGAACCATATGAACACTGTGGGTATATCGTGGCTCTTTTCCGTTGTTATCTTATTTATTTGTGCACTGCTCATTTTCCATATAATTTTCACACTCTGGAAGCAACGAAATCGTTTGTACAAACTCAATGAACAATCTAATATAATCGTCCATTCACTTCCGATGTCCTTAGGAATGATTTCTACAATGACAATTTGTGTAGTTATCGGAGCCATTATGAGTCACCATTTAAGTACAGCCTATGTTTTAGGACTCCTGATTGGTATTTTTGTTAGTGGTATTATCAGTTTTCCATTTCAAGATATGATCCCCATATTAAATGGGATTGTAGCAGGAGCAATGGGAGGATTAATGGGCGTAATGATTGGTATCATGATACCTCAAAACGGATTGTATATCATTGTAATACTATTAATGATATTGTTTACAGCCACTTGGGTTACCATGAATCGACGAATTCGTAGTCAACCTGTAGAGTAGAATCTACTCCCTTATTTTTAGGTGGCGTCACTGCTATCATTCTCTTGTTAATCGTATTTCTCAATTGCCACTGTGCATCAGTTTGATACAATTATATTGGATGGGAGTCCAATATATATTATTAAAATTAAGATGGTTCAAGTCGGAGGAAGGCACCTTAGGGTGTCTTTTCTTTATTTTCAAAAGGACCTGCTCAATTAATGCGTAAAAACATAAAGTAAAATGAATCCGTTAAAATACATGAGTGAACCCTAGTTTTCCCCTCCCATTAAAGGAGGAACTATTATGGGCTTTGGTGGTAGTTGCAGTAGTTGTGGCGGCGGCTTTGCTTTATTAGTAGTATTATTTATTTTATTAATCATAGTTGGAGCTAGCTGCTTCTGCTAAAAAAACTATCAGAAAAGACACTCATATATGGGTGTCTTTTCTTTATGCGTTAAAAAGCCCACCTATTTCCGTAGGTAGACTATATGTGATTTTGCACTTGTGCACGATTGAATTATAACAGAAACGTTATACCTCTACAGTAATAATTTTACGTACTATACAACTGCACATTCAGAAGACAATAATGTTGCGGCATTTTCATCTTAAAAAAATGAGCCCATAGTAAAAACAACCTTAAAATAGGCATATGAACAAGGTGCATCATCTAGTGATAGGTCATATTTTGTTGGTGTACGTATTGAACTTATTTTATAGCGCTATTTCTACTTAGATTTAACGAACAGAAATATAGGAAAGCATTGATGGGGTTTTATTTTATAAACGGAGGTCATGAAAATGAATCAGTTTCAACAAGAACTACAAGCGTTAAGCCTTAATGATTATCAGTCTGAAAATGTTGTGTATTGGGACCAGCAAAACCAATATCCATATTACTATATTGAAGGTGATGCTCGTCGCTGTGGCGGTTGTGGTGGTCGTTGTGGTGGTCGTTGTGGTGGTGGTGGATTCCGTTGTGGTGGATTCCGTTGTTTTGGTTGCTTCGGTTGCTTTAATTGTGGTG
Source organism: Bacillus cereus group sp. BfR-BA-01316 (assembly GCF_022664195.1). NCBI lineage: Bacteria > Bacillati > Bacillota > Bacilli > Caryophanales > Bacillaceae > Bacillus > Bacillus cereus group sp. BfR-BA-01316. Next base: position 2,620 of record NZ_JAKUGX010000019.1, on the reverse strand, counting down.
GTTGCGGTGGTTGTGGTGGTTGCGGTGGTTGCTCTAATTGTTTTGATGGTTTTAATGGTTTTAGTGGTTTTAACGGTACTACTGTAACATTTGGATAAAGTTTGATTAGACATGTTTTAAAAATCCTTATTTAGTGAGAACCGAAAAGAATTCATTTTGAATAAAGTTTGAACAAAAACAGAGTAATTATTGTGGATTAGTGTACAAATTTTATTTCGTGAAAAAAGTTTAATCAAAAATCATTTAGAATTCTTTGATAGAAACGTCGCAACTTCCTTCAACACTTCGCGACTTTATTATAAACATCGCATCTTTTTTCAAAGCATCGTGACTTTATTTCAAACCCACATATTTAACGGGTATAAAGTAGATCTATCAGACTTACCTTTATATAATGAAGAATTTTTCTAAGTGTTTTTCCAGGCGTGTAACTTTATAAAATATAAAACACCATTTCAAAATAATTTAAAATGGTGTTTTTATATTAATCAACCATTTTTATATACAAACAATAGAATACTTTATTAAGAAGCAGGATATTCTAAAACAATCCAAATTGCATCGTTTTCATACTGTGCCCGTTTTGAAGATACTAAATAATGATGCGAACTATTAATAAAATCAGTAGCTCGGACTATCACTGCGGAATCTTGATCTTCCTTTAATATTGTATGAGGTAATAGCCTAGCTAAATCCTCTTCCTCCGAGGAAGTCCATTTGTTTTCTTTCCAACAAACTAGCACAAAAATTGCATTCATTAATCTTAAAAGATATATTACTTCTACATTTTCATTCTCATATAAATCGGGTTCTTTCCCAAATGGTTTACTTGCTAAAAAACTTTCGGATTCGCTATTCCTAAAAACGGCATACCCATCATAGCGCCTAACTTTACATACGAACCCAAGAACAAGCTATATTTACTTGTTGCTTCTGAATTTTCTTCTATAATATATTTCGCATTCCGCTTCAACAAATTAGAACTTTTTTCCTTTCTCATACCATTGTATAAGATTTTCATTACTTATTAGTAATTTCACTTGAACATCCACTATCTAACAAAAACATTAGCTGATAAATATAAGTAAGATAATATACATAAACAATATTCCCGAAAGGTAAAAGTTCGAAAATAGCAAATCAACAAAAAACAGTTGTATTTTATTGTAAATACGAAAGTAAACTTTTTATTATTAGTTTACTTTCAAATTCCCGAAACCATTGCCTTCCCGTCAATTCTCCTAATATCCCCAATTTATAAAAAGAAATTATACATTAAAAGACTATAAACAAAGGGGTTAAAAATCCCTTTGGGAATATTTAATAAAATAATGGATGAATCCATCACAAGGAAAAGAAGCTAACAATAAATTGTTAACTTCTCAGTTTAAATCCAAATAGTATCTTTCCTTATCTTCTACTATCTAGATTGTGATTTAATATTTGTAAGATGAGCATCGAACATATCAATTATTTCAAGAAATCTATCAGCTTCACGAAAAACATGGTCTGCTAATAATGGATGAATGATACTCTTTATTTTACATTGCTCAATTAAATCACGTGCCGTTTTCTTAAAATCCCGAAGAGATGTGACTGACACACGATTTTGATCTAAAAATTGATCTAAAAGAGGAACTGTTTGAGATTGTGGCTTCATAGATTCTAAGTCAATTGCTTGATACATCAATTCATCAAAATCATTGCTAAAATTCCGGGCTGTACCTACAAGCTTTCTTTCCGATGGATCAAGAAGATGACCAATAAATTTAGCATGGTCTGCCATAATCCTTAAAAAGAAAACATTTTCTTTAATAATAGCATCAGGAAGGGCATCTAATTTACCTTCATTTAATTCAATTAAACGTTTTCTAAAATAATTAGCTTCCCTACTTGTATGGTCAACTAACAGTGGAAAATTATTTTGTCCTGGCAATTTACATGTGAGAATTAATCCTAGAATTTTTCGTTTAAATCCCCAAATATTAGTTGCAGCTTGTTGTACTTCTGCATTAAATCTTTTTATTTGCCCAGGATCTGTTTCATTTGTATAGGAATACGCTATTTTTTCGATATGTTCAAACAATCGATAAAATTGATTAGCCTCTTCGATTAGTTGGGTATCCTCGCATCTAAACCCCAATCGAAGAAAAAAAGAATGCTCCTTCATGATTCTAGACCAAAAACGAATTTCATTTAATGATCGTTCAACAAACATTACAGACGTAACACCCGTATCAGGATGTAATGAGGTTTCATCCCTATTCATTCTTAATCCCCCTCAGTAAATACTAAGCTAGTTCCATTCTTATGAGTAAATATATATAAAAATACCATCAATAAAATTTCATGATGAATAATGATAAATCTCGTATACATGTAAAATTAACCTAACCTATCATTATCGATAGCCTAAAAAAGCTCACTCCTTATCTATTTTTATATAAGGAGTGAGCTTTTCTTCTGAAGTTTCCCTGGCGCAACCTTAGCCTGATAGCGATGTGCAACTACCCCACATCCATCAACTTAAGGTATATTTTTATACAAAACGCGGTCTTTTCACGTAGTATTTTATTATCGTTTATAGATGTTATAAAAGTAGGCATATCAAATAAACCCT
>NZ_JAKUGX010000018.1:0-93340 GCF_022664195.1 Bacillus cereus group sp. BfR-BA-01316 | reverse complement strand
AGCTTTTTTGTCATTTTGAACATTCTCCGATCCCAATTTTCCTCTTATTATACAAGAAATACCCTATAGAATAGACTTTTTTTAAGTGTCTATTCTATAGGGTACATTTTAGAAAGCTTCTCTTTTTTATTATTTTTTTTGTGAATCTTTCATTAAAATTGGATAAAGAATAAGGCCTAATACAAACAACCCAATTCCTAAGAAGAACGTTTTTAAATCAGCAGTTCCTGTTTTAATAACCCAAATGGAATATAAAAATGCTAGTGCAGTAATGATCCCATCTTTTATTCGAGATCCAGGCATTATATCATACGTTTCCCCCGTAATAACTAATTTTAACTGGTACAAGGTAGAAACAAGGTACGGGATTAAATATGCTAATGTCGCTACAACAATAGCGAAATTATATGCTTCTGAAACAGTACCAGAAATCGTTGAAAATAAGAAAATTTGTGTCATCACATTTGTAATAAATAATGATTTTGAAGGACTTCCTTTTTTATTTGTTTTTCCGAAAAACTTAGGGAAAATCCCATTTTTTGCTGCTTGGTAAGGTACTTCTGAGCTAACAACGATCCATCCTACAGTAGAGCCGAATAAAGATACGAGTGCAAGTAAGGCCATTATATAAGCACCCTTAGTACCAATTGCTAAATTTAGTGCATCCACTAATGGTTTTTGAGACTCTTTTAAAACGTCTTGTGGAAGAGCGCCCATTGTTAGTAGAGTAATTGCCATGTAAATAAGAAGAGCGATGATTAATCCGAAAATCGTAGCTTTCTTAACATCGTGCTGAGATTTTGCGCGGTTAGAGAGCATAACTGCTGACTCAATACCGATAAACGCCCAAAGTGTTGCAATAGCAGCTGAATTTATTTGTCCACCCAACGAAATAGGTTGTCCAGCTTCATTCATAAATGTTTGACCGTCCCCGAAATTAGAGGCATTGAAAATGAATAATGTGATTACAATAAACATTGTAAATCCGATGATTTTTGCGATTGTTGCAAGAAGGTTCATATTTCCTGCTCTATCAATATTTTGAGAAAGAATATATTGAATTCCCCATAGCATCATACTACATACTATGAAGGTTAAAGCTTTTCCAAGTTCTAATGAAAATCCGTTTGTTGAAAAGAGAATTTGCTTACTTTGTAAAACTGGGAAGAATGTTGATAAATATCCTGCAAAGGAAATAATTACAGATGCTGTAGCAGCCCAGTTAGCAGCCCAGTATCCCCAAGCCATACTATATCCTGCAACTTTACCTGCCTTTTGGGAAGTAAACATCGCTTGGGCGTAACTTTGTGGTCCTGCTTTTAATTCTGGTTTACGAATTGCTAAATTTCCAAATACGAGTGCAATCATAAATACACCAAGTCCTGTAATACTCCATGCAAGTGTAGATCCCATTGGACCTGATACGTGTGCTAAATTTGCTGGGAGCATAAATACGCCACCGCCAACCATATTCCCGATAACAAAAGCTGTTAAAATCCATAATCCCCATTTTTTCGTTTCCATTTTTGTTGACTCCTTTGTAGTAAGTTTTGCTTAAACATCATTTTTTACTAGCATTTTTGGCAATAAAAAAAGAGCCATGTAGATAAAAAATACCTACATGGCTCTTTGCCAAAGCGTAGGTACAACGGGAATAACCCTTGTACCTACGCGTAATTTTTCCGCTAGGTTTCAAGGGTTACGTATGATGATGATGTTTTTGTGCAAATGTAACTACAGTTGTATAAGTAAGCATAGTTCTTTGCTCCCTTTCTCCTCTGATTTTGAAGTTAGTATACTACATGTTTTTTTGAATGAAAAGAAAAATTTATAAAAATACGTTTTAGAGACTAAATATTTACCTATAGTTTTCTTGTACTGGAAAATAAGTGAGAGATTGGCAGAAGAGTATAGCGTGGTATAATACATATAGAACTAGAAGGTGACAAGGGGCTATTGTAGATGATGAGTAAGTATGAACAAATTTATACAGAAATCAGCAAATCTATTGATAATAAACAATTACAAGAAGGATGCAAAATTCCATCAGAAACGGAATTAATGAAGCAGTACGAGGCAAGCAGGGGTACTGTAAGAAAAGCTGTAGATTTATTGCAAGAGCGTGGATATGTTCAAAAAATACACGGAAAAGGTGTTTTTGTATTAAAGCGCAAAAACATTGAATTTAACTTTGGTGGTATTGTAAGTTTTCAAGAAGAAAATGAACGTTTAGGACGTTACTGTATTACAGAAGTCGTGGAAATAGAGAAAATGAAAGCGACGAAAGATGTAGTAAAGTTATTAAACGTGAAAGAAAAAACGGAAATAGATCATATTAAACGTGTACGAAATATTGATGGAGAAAAAGTAATTTTAGATATAAACCATTTTGTATCGGAATATATTCCAGGATTAACGAGAGAAATTGCAACTGCATCGATTTATAAATACATTGAGAAAGAATTAGGGCTACATATTAGCTATTCACAGCGGGTAATTGAAGTACAACCATGTACAGATGATGACCGAAAGTATTTAGATTTAAATGGAACAGACTATGTTGTCGTTGTAAAAAACTTTACTCATTTATACGATGGGAGTCAGTTCGAATATACGGAATCACGCCACCGTTTAGATATTTTTCACTTTTCGGATGTGGCGCGAAGAAAATAAAGAGATGGAGCGAAATAATCGTTCCATCTCTTTATTTATAAAAAAATCACCAACTTATATATACGAGTGTTGACTAACTTATATATACGAGTTAATATATAAGTGTAAACGGTATCAAAAAAAGAAAAGAGGGACGGGAATATGGGGAAAGACTATCGTAAAACAGCAGAAGAAGTGTTGCAGTATATTGGTGGGAAAGACAATATTGAACAAGCTGCGCACTGTGTAACGAGGCTCCGTATCGCTTTAAAAGATGAAAGTAAAATAGATAATGATAAATTGCAGTCTGTTTCATTAGTAAAGGGAGCGTTTCATAACGCTGGGGTATTTCAAATTGTAATTGGTCCAGGTGATGTCGATCGAGTATACGCTGAATTGATAACGCTTGCAGGTATGGAAGAATCGACAGTAGCTGACGTAAAAGATTCTGGAAACCAAAAGTTAAATCCAGCTCAAAAGTTTGTAAAAGTATTTTCAGATGTATTTATGCCGATATTACCAGCGATTGTAACAGCTGGTTTACTGATGGGGATTAACAATTTATTAGGGGCAAAGGACTTATTTTTTGATGGTAAAAATTTATTAGATGTTTATCCGAACTTAGGCGGGCTTTGGGATTTAATTAATATGATGGCCAATACAGCATTCGTATTCTTACCGGCACTTGTTGGTTGGTCAGCAACGAAGCGATTTGGCGGTAGCCCAATACTAGGTATTGTTATGGGATTAATGCTTGTGCATCCGGCCTTATTAAACGCGTGGGATTATGGAAAGGCAGCGACTGGTTTAGAGGGACAAAAGATTGAGTACTTCGATATTTTAGGACTATTCCAAATTGAAAAGGTAGGGTATCAAGGCCAAATTTTACCCATTTTAGTAGCAGCATTCGTATTAAGTAAAGTTGAAATCTTCTTAAAGAAACATGTACCAAATGCAATTCAATTATTAGTTGTACCAATTACAACAATCGTTGTAACAGGTGTATTAGCATTAGGAATTATCGGTCCAGTTACACGTCATATTGGAGATTTATTAACAGCTGGATTAGTAGGAGTATATGAAACGGTACCAGTACTCGGGGCAATATTATTTGGAGCATTATATGCACCGCTTGTAATTACAGGTATGCATCATATGTTTATTGCGATTGACTTACAATTAATTGCACAGCACGGCGGTACATTTATTTGGCCGATGATTGCTCTTTCTAACATTGCACAAGGTAGTGCGGCACTAGCGATGTTCTGGATTTCTAAAAATCAAAATGATAAAAGTATGGCATCGACATCAGCAATCTCAGCGTACTTCGGTATCACAGAGCCAGCAATGTTCGGTGTGAATTTACGAAATAAATTCCCGTTCTATGCAGCGATTATTGGATCTGCTATTGCCGCGATATTCATTACTTTAAATGGTGTATTAGCACCTGCTATTGGAATTGGTGGATTGCCAGCATTTATTTCTATCATTCCGAAATCGATTCCGATGTTTATTGTCGGGATGATTATCGCAGTCGTAATTCCATTTACGTTAACATGGTTATTTGCGAAACGAGTAAAATAGAAGTAGGAGGAAGTTAAGCATGAAGGATTGGCATAAAAGTGTAGTCTATCAAATTTATCCGAAGAGCTTTAATAGTTACTACAATAAAGAAACCGGTGATATAAAAGGAGTTACAGAGAAGTTAGATTATTTAAAGGAACTCGGAGTGGATTATATTTGGTTAACACCGATATACGAATCACCACAAAATGATAATGGTTATGATGTCAGTGATTATTATCGTATAGACCCATCTTACGGAACGATGGAAGAGTTTGAAGAGCTTTTAGAAGAAGCGAAAGCACGTGATATTGAGATTATGCTCGATATTGTTGTAAACCATAGTTCTACGGAGCATAAATGGTTTAAAGAGGCGAGCAAAGACAAAAATAATCCGTATCGTGAGTATTATATTTGGCGTGATGAAAAAAATAACTGGCAGTCTAAGTTTGGTGGATCTGCTTGGAAATATGATGAAAAGACAGGTCAATATTTTTTACATCTATTTGACGAGACACAAGCTGATTTAAATTGGGAAAATGAAAAGCTTCGTGAAGAAGTGTATGATATGATGCGCTTTTGGCTTGATAAAGGGGTAACTGGATTCCGCCTTGATGTTATTAACTTAATTTCAAAAGACCAACGTTTCTTAAGCGATGACGGAAGTACTGCGACAAATGATGGACGTAAATATTATACAGACGGTCCACGCGTCCATGAATATTTACAAGAGATGAATCGAAATGTGTTTGAAGGGAAAGAGGTAATTACAGTTGGAGAAATGTCATCTACGACAATTGATAATTGTATTAAATATTCGAACCCTGAGCGCAATGAACTAAGTATGACGTTTAGTTTCCATCATTTGAAGGTAGATTATCCGAATGGTGATAAGTGGACGAAAGCAGATTTTGATTTTATTAAATTAAAAGAAATTATGTCTAATTGGCAAATCGAAATGCAAAAGGGCGGAGGGTGGAATGCTTTATTTTGGTGTAATCATGACCAGCCTCGTATTGTTTCACGGTTTGGTGATGATGAGAAGTACCGAAATGAATCTGCTAAAATGTTAGCGACAGCTATGCATATGTTGCAAGGGACGCCTTATATTTACCAAGGGGAAGAAATTGGTATGACGAATCCTAACTTCCATTCTATCGAGCAATATCGTGATGTAGAATCGTTAAATATATACGATATAAAAAAAGAAGAAGGCTTATCAAAAGAAGAAATTATAGAGATTTTAAAACAAAAATCTCGTGATAATTCACGTACTCCGATGCAGTGGAATGAAGAGGTGAATAGTGGTTTTACAACAAGTACACCTTGGATTGCAGTAGCTGAAAACTTTAAAGAAATAAACGTGGAAAAAGCATTAGAAAATGATGGATCTGTATTTTATCATTATAAAAAGTTAATTGAACTTAGAAAAACGTATGATGTAATTACAAAAGGGAAATATGCTGTTTTAGATGGAAATGACCCTAAGATTTGGGCATATACACGTACTGTAGACAATGAAGTATTACTTGTTGTAAATAACTTCTATGGAGAAGAGATTGCTTACTCTGTACCAGAAGATGTTCAATTAGATGAGATGAAGCAAGAAGTTTTATTATCAAATTATAAAGATTCGAGTACGGATATAAACAATCTTATATTAAGACCGTATGAGTCGATTGTATATCGATATACAAAATAAAAAGGTTGTATGCCCATGAGGCATACAACCTTTTACTTTAAGACACCGCTATACAAAATATCCACTTCTACTTCAGGTTTAAACTTCACTTTTGCATAATTTTTATTCCAATTAATAAATTTCCTAGAAACCAGTATGTGGTCCGCGTACAATCCCTTCATTATCAGGCTCTGTTATAGCTCTCTTTAAAGATAATGCTGTTTCAAAAATACAAAAGCTTTCGACATGCTCATGAAAATATAACGATTTACTTTGTAATAAAAGTTGCACACCATAATTTAAATTCGTTTCTTTTTTCATATTCAATGTAGAAAAAGCTTTATCTAAAGCCAAATCTAATCGAGTTAATAAAGGCTCAAGGGCCAACTGATGAATTAAATTTGGGTCTGCTAAAGATTCGATATATAAGATCGTTCCTTTTCCGTTTTGAAAAGGGAGATCTAATTTTTTTTTATCATCAGAATGGCAGAGCTTGTTATCAATGTAATTTATGTTTTCGGGAAGTGATGGAAACATATGCTTCTTGTTATTGTTTTTTTGTGTATCTTCTTTCTCTGTCATAATTTCCACCTCTTTTAGAATAAAGTTACTTCTGTTAATTTTTGTTTTTTGTGAGAAAATTATGCTTGGGTTCTTTGGAAAAAAGGGGCTTGAAAGTTACGTTACGTCATCTTTTATACTTAAGGAAATAAGGAGTAGAGGGATGGTGTATATGACTTTGAAATATATGTGGGGATGGAAAGAAATTTTATATTTATTTGTTTTCGTATTTCTGATTGTACCAGTAATGATTGAATCTCTTTTTTATGATTATGCTTTAAAAATAATAGGGAACTCATTATATGCTGGAGTATTAATGGGGCTTATAATGGCAGTGATATTTACGTTTGTAGTTTATCTTTTTTGCATAAAAAGATATAAACTGTCGTGGAAAGATATTGGAATTCGGAAGCTTTCATGGAAAGATTTCTTGTGGACATTTGTAGCGGTTATTTCTTTGATTGTAGTTAGTATTGGTGTATTAATGATAATGGAGAAAATGGGTATTTCCTTTGAAAATAGTAAAACGGATACGGTCCAAAATGATAAATCAATATATTCATTTTGTATCGCGGTAATTGGAGCGGCGGTTATATCACCAATATATGAAGAGATTTTATATCGAGGTGTTTTTTATACGTTTTTTCGAGATAGATATGGCATATGGGGCGGTGTGCTTATAAGTTCAATAATATTTACAGTTGTTCATATTCCCACATATAACACATTACCGGTGAATTTTTTAAGTGGAGTAGCATTCGCATGGTTATATGAGAAAACAAATTCTATTTTATCAGCTATGGTTGCCCACGCATTATTCAATTTCATAGCAGTACTTCTCACATTTATGTCGAATTAAGAAGATATATAGGAGGGATACATATGGAAATAGCTGTAGAACGAGTTTTTACGAAAGAGATTTTAACAAGAGCAGCAAGTTTGTTTCATGTAACAGTGGAAGAAAAGCCACTTGGTGATTTTGAAAATTATATTTTTAAGGCGAAGGATAAAAATGATGAAGATTACGTATTACGTTTAACGCATTCTTCTCATCGTTCTAAAAAAGAGGTAGAGACTGAACTAGATTTTTTACGATATGTTGCGGAGCATGGGGCGAAAGTAGCAGGACCTCGTAATTCAATATCTCAAAATCTTGTAGAAGAAATTGGAGCGGAAGATGGCACTTTCTTTTTTGCGTCTTTATTTACATATGCAAAAGGTGAGCAAGTAAAAGGAGAAGAATCGCCTTATTGGGGAGATGCTTACTTTGAGGCGTGGGGAAAAGCGATTGGACAACTGCATCGCCTTACAATGAATTACCCTAAAACAGACTACCGTGATACGTGGGAAGAAGACGAGAGTGCAATTGTTAATGAATTAGAAGATGAGAAAGTGAAAGAAATTGCTAGTATATTAATGAGTCAGATAAAGGTACTACCGGTAGAGAGAGGGACATTTGGTCTTATGCATGGTGATATTCATCCAGGTAACTTTCATTATGATGGTAAGGAATTAACGATTTTTGATTTTGATGATGCGACTTATAATTACTTTATACATGATTTAGCAATGGTTCTTTATTACTCTGTTCTTTTTACAACGTGGACTGTAGAGGAAAAAACAGTATTTGCTCTTAAACAGCTACAAGTATTACGAAAAGGCTATGAATCTGAGCATAAATTAGTAGAGAGCTGGTACGAATCATTACCATTATTTTTACGACTTCGTGATATCGGTTTGTATGGTACTCTTCAAAAGAAATTTAAGGGGAAAGATATGCCAGAGGATTTTCAAAAGTTATCAGATGAATTGTATGAAAGAATTATAAAGCAAGAGGCAATAGTGAATATATAATACAGGTATAAGAGAACAAAGTATATAAAATATATATATACTTTGTTTTTTTATACAAAAATATGTTTGTTTTATTAAAATAATATTGTCATAGATTCGGTATACACTTATAATTTTTATATATTCTGAAAATTCTTTACAAAAGGAGGTAGAGGAGTATTGGAAGCTATCGTAAGTTTGATAAATAATATTGTTTGGAGTCCCGCACTTGTCTATTTATGTTTAGGAGTAGGTCTATATTTTTCCATTCGAACGAGGTTTTTACAAGTAAGACATGTAGGAGAAATGGTGAAGCTTACATTTAAGGGGGAGAAATCTGATGCTGGTGTTTCTTCGTTCCAGGCGTTAGCACTTTCTTTATCAGGACGTGTTGGGACAGGGAATATAGCTGGGGTAGCCACAGCGGTTGCATTCGGTGGGCCAGGAGCTGTATTTTGGATGTGGGCAGTAGCCTTTTTAGGAGCAGGATCGGCTTATGTAGAATCTACATTAGCACAAATATATAAGACGAAACATCAAGGACAGTTTCGCGGTGGACCTGCTTATTACATTGAAAAAGGACTAGGTGTTAAATGGTACGCATTAGTGTTCGTCGCAGCAACGATTCTTGCGACGGGGATGCTGCTTCCAGGTGTTCAGGCAAATAGTATTGCTGTAAGTTTAGAAACAGCTTTTGGCATTAATACTTCTGTATCAGGAGCGGTATTAGTAGCGGCATTAGCACTTATTATTTTTGGAGGAGTTAAGCGAATTGTTAACGTAGCGCAAGTTGTAGTACCGTTTATGGCGCTTGGTTATATTTTAGTAGCTTGTGTAATTGTAGGTATGAATATTGAAAAATTACCAGATGCTTTTATGTTAATTTTAAAAAGTGCATTTGCATTAGAAGCTGCTTTTGGCGGGATTATCGGTTTAGCAATTTCTTGGGGTGTAAAACGTGGTATTTATTCAAATGAAGCAGGGCAAGGAACTGGGGCCCATGCAGCAGCAGCTGCTGAAGTATCGCATCCAGCTAAACAAGGGTTAGTACAAGCCTTTTCCGTTTACATTGATACATTATTTGTTTGTTCAGCAACAGCATTTATGATGATTATTACAGGGATGTATAACGTATTTGATGCAAGCGGAAAAAACTTTATCGTCAATAAATTAAATGGTGCACAGCCAGGTCCTGGTTATACACAGGCAGCAGTAGAGTCTGTTTTCCCTGGATTTGGAAACGGTTTCGTGGCAATCTCTCTACTATTCTTCGCATTCACAACAATTATGGCGTATTACTACATTGCAGAAACGAATATAGCTTACTTAAACCGTGATAAAGACCGCCCTTGGATGTCTATCGTACTAAAGTTTGTATTCTTAGGAGTTGTATTCTACGGTTGTGTAAAAACAGCAGCAACAGCATGGGCTTTAGGAGATATTGGTGTAGGAATTATGGCATGGGTTAACATTATTGCGATTTTATTATTACAAAAACCGGCATTGATCGCATTAAAGGATTACGAAAAGCAGAAAAAAGAAGGAAAAGATCCAGTATTCGATCCGCAGTCGTTAGGAATTAAAAATGCAGATTTCTGGGAGCATGAATACGGGAAAGATAAAAAAGAAGAAGTATCTTAATAGAATAGGAATGAGAGAGCAAAGGGAAATCCCTTTGTTTTTTTTATGGACAAAATGTAGATGAAAGTTATTTTTTCGCCTATTTTTGAATATAAAAAGAATGTACATGCTTTGTTAGGGGAAGGAGGGAGTATGTTGATTGAGTTTCGTAAAGTTAATAAATATTACGGTAACTTTCAAGTTTTGAAAAATATTAATGTACAAGTGAAAAAAGGTGAAGTGGTAGTAGTTGTTGGCCCTTCGGGATCAGGAAAAAGCACGTTGCTTCGGTGTATAAATCAATTGGAGGCAATTACCGATGGAGAATTAATTGTACAAAATACGGAAGTACACAATGCGAAAACAAATATGAATGAATTGCGCCGAAATATTGGGATGGTCTTTCAACACTTTTATTTATACCCGCATAAAACAGTGCTTCAAAATATTACACTAGCACCGATTAAAGTAAATAAAGTTTCCAAAGAAAAAGCGGAGCAAACAGCGATGTTTTATTTAGAGAAAGTGGGAATCCCGGAGAAAGCAGGTGTATATCCGCATCAACTATCTGGTGGACAACAGCAAAGGGTAGCGATTGCTAGAGGGCTCGCGATGCAACCGGAAATTATGCTATTTGATGAGCCGACGTCTGCTCTTGATCCAGAGATGATTGGGGAAGTGCTTGATGTTATGAAAGCGCTGGCTAAAGAAGGCATGACGATGGTTGTCGTCACACACGAGATGGGATTTGCACGTGAGGTAGCAGATAGGATTTTATTTATGGATGATGGTCAAATTATTGAAGATACAACACCAGTACAATTTTTTGCAAATCCTGAACAAGAAAGAGCTCGTCTATTTTTAAGCCGAGTGTTAAATCATTAAAGGAGGAATTTCATGCTTAAAATGAAAAAGCTGTTTACTTTAATTGTATTTTCATGCTTATTCGTGCTTGTTGTCGCTGGATGTGGAAGTAAAAAAGACGAGGCGAAAGAAACAAATACGAAACAAGGCGGAGTTGTTGAACAAATTAAGAAGCGCGGGAAATTAGTAGTCGGGGTGAAAAATGATACGAATTTATTTGGATTAAAAAATCCTTCAACAGGGCAGGTAGAAGGATTCGATATTGATATCGCGAAGGCGCTTGCGAAGAAAATTCTTGGTGATGAAAAGAAACTAGAGCTGAAAGAAGTAACGTCTAAAACACGTATTCCAATGCTGAAAAATGGTGATATTGATGCCATTATTGCGACAATGACAATTACGGAAGAGCGTAAAAAAGAAGTGGATTTTTCAGATGTATATTTTAAAGCGGGTCAATCGTTACTTGTGAAAAAAGGAAGTAATATTAAAAATATTGATGATGTGAAACAAGGCGTTAAAGTATTGGCTGTAAAAGGCTCAACGTCTACAAATAACATCCGTCAAAAATCACCAGAAGCAACAGTATTAGAGTTTGAGAATTATAGTGAGGCATTTACAGCGTTGAAAGCTGGTAAAGGTGATGTTTTAACGACAGATAATGCGATTCTTTATGGAATGGCAAAACAAGATTCTAATTATGAAGTTGTAGGGAAAATTTTCACGGATGAACCGTATGGAATTGCAGTGCAAAAAGGTGCAGAAGATTTAACGAAAGAGATTAATAGTTTATTAAAAGATATGAAAGCGAATGGGGAATACGATAAATTGTATGGAAAATGGATCGGTCAAAAGCAAGAAAAATAAGGTGAAACTTTAATCAGTGGGGAAGGGTTATCTCTAATGATAATTAGCCTATACCAATTGGAATAAATAGTAAGAGTGAGAGGGTGAGGGATGCTCATCCTCTTCTTATAAAGAAAGAGGGGAGAATATGTGCCTGACTTTTCTATTTTGACGAATAATATTGATATGTATTTAGAAGGATTTAAATATACGGTAATGTCTAGTGTAGTTGCGCTAATAGGAAGTTTTGTTTTAGGAATTATTATGGCAGTGATGCGAATTTCACCTATTCGTATTTTGAATTGGATTGGCTCTGCCTATGTAGAGTTTGTTAGAAATATTCCACTCGTATTAATTGCATTCATTCTCTATTTTGCTTTGCCTGTAATAGGAATTACTTTCAACGGTTTTGTAGCAGGGACAGTTGCGCTTACAGTTTATACAGCGGCTTTTATTGCGGAAGTAATTCGTGCTGGTATTTTATCAGTCGCGAAAGGTCAAATGGAAGCAGCGCGTTCTTCAGGATTAACTTATACGCAAGCGATGTATCATGTCGTTTTACCTCAAGCAATGAAAATCGTCATTCCTCCTCTAGGAAATCAATTTCTCAATTTAGTAAAAAACTCTTCAATACTCGGAATTATTGCTGGAGCGGATTTAATGTATCAAGGAGACTTAATTTCAACGAAGACATTCGTTACGTTTGATGTATATATATTTGTCGGGATGTTTTATTTAGTATTAACAATTCCGCTAAGTATGCTAGTGCGTTATTTGGAAAGACGCTTGGCAAAGGAGGGGGTGTAAATGGATTTTCAAGGTGCTATTACAGGAGATCATATACTCTTTTTAGTAAAAGGATTGCTTATCACGCTAGAAGTCGCTCTTGTAGCGATTGTACTTAGTTTTATTATCGGTAGTGTAATAGGAACTTTGCGCTATACAAAAATACCCGTCATCTCACCAATACTAGGCTTTATCGTTGAAGTTATTCGAAATTTACCACTTCTTTTAATTATATTTTTTACGTATTTTGCACTTCCAGAGGCAGGTTTGAAGTTAGAAATTATAACAGCCGCAATTGTTGCTTTAACGATATTTGAAGCAGCGATGATATCTGAAATTGTTAGAAGTGGCTTATTATCTATCGAAAGAGGACAAATTGAAGCGGCGCGCTCTTCAGGATTAACATATGTCCAAACGCTTTGGCACATTATTTTACCGCAAGCACTTAGAAGAATGGTTCCTCCGCTTGTTAGTCAATTTATTTCATTGTTAAAGGATACGTCATTAGCGGTTGTTATATCATTGCCAGAGCTTATGCATAATGCTCAAATTATTAGCGGGCAGAATGTAAATTATATGATTCCGACATTTATACTAGTAGCTTGTATGTATTTCGTTGTAAACTACGGTTTATCAATTTTATCTAGAAGATTAGAAATACGTTAACTCTTACAATAAATGTAAGGGTTTTTCCCTTATAAATCCTTTTTTACCTCAAATTAGTATTGCAAGCTCTTAATAATTGGATTTTTATATTATTTTATCAGAAAAGTTTTAATTTTATATAGAAATTGTAACCGCTTTCGTGTATATTTTTATTATCAGAAAATTTTAACAAGATATAGGGGTACTTGTAGGGGAGGATTAAGATGCAGCAAACAACGAATGAGAAATTACATCGTACGATGAAGAGTAGACATTTATTTATGATCGCACTAGGTGGGGTAATCGGAACTGGTTTTTTTCTAGGTTCAGGTTACACCATTAATCAGGCTGGACCAGGGGGAGCCATCCTTTCATATTTAGTGGGCGGATTTATTATGTATTTAACAATGCTTTGTCTTGGAGAGCTAACGGTAGCAATGCCAGTTTCAGGATCTTTCCAAAAGTATGCGACGAAGTTTATTGGACCAGGAACTGGATTTATGATCGGCTGGCTATACTGGATTGGATGGGCAGTAACAGTAGGATTAGAATTAACATCGATCGGTTTAATGATGAAAAGATGGTTTCCGAATGTGGATGTTTGGGTATGGTGTCTCGTATTCGGGGTTATTTTATATGCTTCAAATGCAATATCAGCGAAGAGTTATGCTGAATTAGAGTTTTGGTTCTCTAGTATTAAAGTAGTTACAATTATTGCATTCATTCTACTTGGTGGTAGCGCATTACTAGGATTTTTACCATACGACGGAAAAGAAGCAGCGCCTCTTTTCTCTAACTTTGTAAGTGATGGTGGGCTATTCCCAAATGGACTAGCTGCAGTGCTTCTTACGATGATTACAGTTAACTTTTCCTTCCAAGGAACAGAGTTAATCGGGATTGCAGCAGGAGAGAGTCAGAATCCTGAAAAAACAATTCCACGCGCAATTCGTAATACAGTATGGCGCATTATGTTATTCTTCATTTTAACAATGACAATTTTAGTAGGGTTAATTTCTTGGAAAGAAGCAGGGATAATTGAAAGTCCATTCGTAGTTGTATTTGATAAAATCGGTATTCCATATGCAGCTGATATTATGAACTTCGTTATTATTACAGCTCTTCTATCTGTAGCGAACTCAGGGTTATATGCAGCAACGCGTATACTATGGTCACTTGCAAATGAAGGAATGGCACCAACTTCTTTCAAGAAGGTAAATAAACGTGGTATTCCAATTACAGCGCTAGTCGTAACGATTGCTGTTGCGGCGTTATCCTTATTAACAAGCTTCCTTGCAGAAGATACAGTATATATGTACTTATTATCTATAGCTGGTTTATCTGCTGTTTCAAGTTGGATCATTATTGCTTTATCACAACTTCGCTTTAGAAGTCAGTATTTAAAAGGCGGAGGAAAATTAGAGGACTTAAAGTATAGAACACCACTATACCCGCTTGTTCCAATTTTAGCTTTAATTACAAATAGCATCGTTGTTATTAGTTTAGCGTTTATTCCAGAACAACGAATGGCGTTATATTGTGGTATTCCATTTATCATTTTCTGCTACATATATTATTATATGAGTAAGAAACGGAAGAAACCGATGAAAGTGGAGATGGAAGCGAAGTATGAAAATAAAAATTAAGCATGACAATATTCAAGCAGATTTATCGTACGACAAGTTGATAATCGGGAAAGAAAATGGATATTCACCGTTAGAATTACTCGTTTCTTCTATTGCAGGATGTAGTGCAATTGTTTTTCGAACGATTTTAGAAAAGAAACGTATTACATACGATACGTTTACAATTGAAGCTGAAATTGGTAGAAGTGAAGCTTTATCAAAACCAGTTGAAAGTGTTCATTTGCACTATAAAATAAAAGCACAAGGTATTACTGAGGAACAGTTAGACAAAGCACTGCAACTTGCGGTGAAAAATTGCACAATTGTTCAATCTGTAAAGGATAGTATAAAAGTTACAGAAACAATTGAATTAGTAAAGTGAAACATAAAAACGTGAGAATAGGGCGCTCACGTTTTTATGTTTTTGTCAAAATGGTGGAATCTTTAATGAATTAACGCATTATCACATGCATGTTGTACCGAGATATAAAGAGCGTTCGTTTGCTGAGTTTTATACGGTACAACCGGGAGAAAAGAAGAATCATAACTTTGAAGAAACAAAGATATTGTTAAAAGAAGCGATAGAGAAAATACTGCATACTGAAAAGGCGTAAGAAGGATTTTCTTACGCCTTTTTAGTCTCCATACATATTTAAAATGTCTTTCGCACGTGCACGTAAACCATCTATTAATTCTTTCGGTTCTAAAACTTGTGCATCTTTTCCAAGTCTATAAAATAAAGGGATAATAAAATTGATTTCTCCTTTATCAATTGTTGAATTTATACATCCTGTCCCATCTTCGTTTACTACAACGAACTCTTCAAGGTAAGGAACGCTTTTACATTGGCGCACGCCTTCTGCCGTTAGTAAAACATGTAACTGAGTAGGAATGTTTACTACGTTAGAGTTAGAGGCAAACCATTCTTCTAAATTTATGAATGTATCTTCATTTTCTTCCGTTGATAATGTAGAAAGAATACGATCGACGCGATACAGTAATACCTTTTTTCTACTAAAGTCATAGGATGGCAAATACCATAAACCATCGTGGGCATATACACCGATAGGATGAACATGTTTTGTTTTTATTCCAAATTTAGATTCGTATTGAAAGTGTAAAATTTTATTTTCAATAGCCGCGGTTAACACTTCTTTTAAAAGTGGTGTATCAATTGCTCTCTTCGGATTCCAAAAAGCGATATAAGAACGTATTTTATCAACTTTAGCTTTCGCATCATTTTGTAGAGAGCCATATAGTTTATGAGTAACAGAATTGATTTCTGTATTAAAAGGCAAGTTACGATAGTAGCTTAAAGATTGGAAAGCAAAAAAGATGGAGACCGCTTCTTCTTCGGTAAATAAAATAGGAGGAATCACTTTATTTGTTAATACTTTATATCCTCCGTTTCGTCCTTGTTCAGCATAAATGGGTAAACCCATATCGCTTAAATCTAAAATATATCTATGGACCGTACGAACGGATATATTGAATTCATCTGATATTTCCTGGGCTGTAAATGTTTTTTTCGCAGAAACAAATATAAGAATATCTAATAAACGTTTTGCCTTTGACAAGGATATCACCTTTTTCTTTTTTAAACATGACATGAATTGTCATGTTTTACGGTTAGTATAGTGCGTATAAGATGATTTTATCAATAGAAGCTGTAAGGAGGAAAAGATATGTCACGTGAAATTGTTTTATTTATTGCAGCGAGCTTAGATGGATTTATCGCGAAAGAAGACGATGATTTAGAGTGGTTAATCGAAACAGAAGGAGAAGGCGACAACGGTTATACAGAGATGTACGAATCGATTGATACGATAATCATGGGAAAGAGAACGTATGATTATGTGATAGAGCATATGGAACCATTCCCGTACCTAGATAAGAAATGTTATGTTTTTTCTAATTCTGAAAAAAGTTCAAACGAACATGTAGAGTTTGTAGATGGGGATGTAGTGGAGTTTACAAAAAAGTTAAAAGAGCAGGAAGGATCTAAAATATGGATGGTCGGTGGAGGGAGTCTACTGAGAGGATTTTTTAGGAATAATCTAATTGATGAATATGTTGTTACGATTACACCTCACATATTAGGTTCTGGTATTCCGCTATTTAAAGAAAAGAATCCGGAAATTAATTTAACTTTGACGGATACAAAACGTTTTGGTCAGTTTGTAAATCTATATTATAAAGTAAAGTCCTAAAGGATAAGAAAACACGACTATTGATGTATAGTCGTGTTTTTATATAGACGGCAATGAAATTGTAAAGCAAGATCCATGATCAATTTCACTTGTGACAGTAATATTTCCGCCGTGTAGTTCTACAATTTCTTTTACGATGGAGAGCCCTAAACCAGTGCCTCCTGTAGCTCTGGAGCGCGCTTTATCAATACGGTAAAAGCGGTCGAAAATGTGAGGGAGGTCTTCAGGGGGAATACCTTCTCCTTCGTCCTCAACTTTGATGGAAATACGTTTATGTTCTTCTGTAACAGAAATATTAATATGAGAATGTTCTTTTGAATGTCTATAAGCGTTATTTAAAATGTTCACTACAACTTGTTCGAATCGCTGTTCATCCAAGTTTACTAACAGTGAAGGAGGACAAGTGAAAGAAACTTTAATGTGTCTTTCCTTATACATCGCGTTTACTTTTTCGGTCATGCGAGTAAGGAAGGTGTGTAAATGCACTTCCTTTACTTGAATGAAAAAGTTATGCTTTTCCATTTGAGCGAGTGAAAATAAATCTTGAACTAAGTTTGTAATATAATCAGACTCGTCTTTTATAATGGATAAGTATTGTAAACGTTGCTCAGGAGGTGTGCTTTCTTTTAATGCAATGTCAGCATAACCTCTTACGTACGTTAATGGTGTTCGTAATTCGTGAGCAACACTTGCTAGAAATTCACTTCGCTCTGTTTTCATATAATGTAAATCATTTGCGAGAGTTTGAATAGATGATGCTAGTTCACCAATTTCGTCATTTCGAGTAGTTGTTAATGAAACGGATAAATCGCCCTTACTCATTTTTTCAGTCGCTTGTTTCATGTGTAACAATGGTTTTGTTAACAAACGTGATAATAGAAAGATTGTGATAGCTGTTAATAGAAAAGTAATGACTCCGGCGATAATGAATTGTCTTGTTAGCCCGTTAACCATTTCTTCGATTGATTCCGTTCCGAGAAACATATATACATAGCCTTCCGTTTTTCCTGCCACTACAATTGGACTAACTGTACATATATAATTAGATGTTTTCCAATGATTCTCTATAATTGCTCCATCATGATCTGTTCGTGTTTGCATTCTTTCAATATGTTTTCTTATAGTAGTATTTATTTCATTGGATTTAGCTAGTACATCCTTATTTGCATTTGTAATAATAACAGTGGTTTCGGCTTCGGATTCCATTAGTGCAACATGGGAGATTGTTTGCTTATCAAAATACTTTTCAAGGACATCTCGGTGACTATTTCCGCGCTTTAATAAAGCTGTCATTTCTTCATTTACTCTATTGTTTACAAGGCTATAATAGAGCAAGACAAATAGAACACTTTCGATTAAAAGTGTAACAATTAGAAAATAAAATCCGAGTTGAATAGAAATTCGCTTCATCGTTTTGCTCCTTAATATAGGTTATCGATCCATCGATAACCTACTCCGTAAACAGTTTTTAAATGGTGATCAATAGGGAAATTTACTTTTCGTAATTTATCACGTAAATTACGAATATGTGAATCGACTGTTCTATCTTCTGTATTTGTATTTAAACCCCAAATTCTTTCAATGAGCTGATCACGGCTTAATACGTAGTTCACATGACGTAAAAATAATCCGAGTAAAGAGAATTCGATTGGAGTGAGAAGAAGTTCTTCATTATAGACAGAAACGAAATGCTTGGTCTCATCCCATAAAATGCCGTGATATTGGATTTGCGTACGTTGATTTGTTCGGCGTAAAACAGCTTCAATTCTTGCGAAGAGCTCCTCTTCGTGGAATGGTTTCGTCACGTAATCATCTGCTCCAAGTTTTAATCCTTGAACGACATCTACCGTTTGATCACGAGCAGTTACCATAATGATAGGAACGCTACTAAATGATCGAATTCTTTTGCACGTTTCCCACCCGTCCATCTTTGGCATCATAATATCGAGTAAAACAAATTTGAAGTTTCGATTTTCTATATGTGAAATAGCTTCTTCTCCGGATACTGCACATACGCAGTTGTATCCGATTGGAGTAAGATAAAGCGTTAATAATTCAAGCATTCTCGGTTCATCGTCTACGAGTAGTATATCGATCATAGAGTACCCTCCGTATTTGTAGTCGTTACTTAAAGTGTAATGCAAAATCATGAAGAAATGGTGCAGATTATAATGCATCTGCATAATTTCTTCAGAATTGCTTGTTATTGTAAAGTTGAAATTCCATTTTAGGTAATAAGATTAGTTCGAAAACAATTACGGGGGCGATATAGTGAAAAAGATGACCCGAATTTTTGGGATAACAATAATTGCGGCAGCTGGTCTTGCGGCGTGTGGGCAAACGAACACAGATCATAAAAATCATGAATCTACAAAGGAGAAGAAAACAGAGCAAAAGGAAATGAAAATGAATCCGGAGGTAACTGTGCCGAAAGAAATGAACGCCGGGGCATCAGATGATTTATTAACGACAAGTTTAAAAAATGTAACGAGATTAAATACAAATGATCCTTTGCAAATGGCAGTATTAACTTCGCAAACAATATGGCCGGCAACGCATAAAGTGAATCAGCCAGGTGCTGTTATTTTAGTGCCAGTGAACGAGTGGCAATTAGGTATTGCAAGTGCGGATCTTATTCATCATCCGAATAACGGACCGATTTTATTTATAGAAAAAGAAAAGGTACCCGAAATGACGTTAAAAGAAATCAAACGATTAAATCCGCTCGGAACGAAAGATGGAACGCAAATTATGGTGATGGGGGATGCAGGGGGATCTACGCTTGAGCAATTAAAAGAATATAAAGTAAAGCAAATAAAAGAAACGGATTCAGCTAAATTTGCTAAAGATGTTGATAAAGAATATGCCGATATAACGGGGAATTATCCAAATAGCGTTATTATAGGTTCATCTGAAGAAGAAGGACGTTTATATACAACACCAGCTGTAAATTGGATTTCTCATATGCCAGAGCCACTTTTATATACAGAAAAAGATAAGGTGCCAGAAGCGACCATAGAGGCATTAAAAATGAGAAAAGATAAGGCAAATATATATGTATTAGGACCAGAAAAAATCATTTCAAAAGAAATAGAAAAAGAGTTAAGTAAATACGGAAAAGTAACACGGATTAGTGGAGAGACTCCAACAGAAAATTCGATTGCGTTTGCGAAATTTAAAGATGAAAAAACGAAATTTGGCTGGGGATTCACAAAACCTGGTCACGGTTTGTCGTTTGTTTCGAGTAAAACACCAGACTTAGCAATTGCGGGAGCACCGTTTTCACATATGGGTAAACATGCCCCTGTTGTCTTGTTAGAGGAAGGAAAAGCTTCACAACCAGTTTATGACTTACTTGCTACTATTCAGCCGAAGTTTAAAGATGATCCAACAATCGGTCCATACAATCATGGATTCTTATTAGGGAATACTGAAAATATTTCATTTGAAACGCAAGGTGTATTGGATGAGAGGTTAGAGATTGTTCAAGAAAATGGTGAGGGGCATGGTGGACATTAAATGGGTAAAGACGCTGCTGCTGGTAGCGTCTTTTTTTAGGAAACTTTTACATAGCACAAAATCTTCTACTCGTTATATAATAGCCTTCGTGCAGTCGGCCCTGATTTTCTTACGGAGAAAATCAAAGAATTAAAGAGTAGAGGAGTGTTATTTTGTTTCAAACTATAAAAAATGAATGGTTCTCAAATGTGAGAGGAGACGTGCTATCGGGGATTGTTGTTGCTTTAGCATTAATTCCAGAAGCGATAGCTTTTTCTGCTATTGCAGGTGTAGATCCGACGGTTGGATTGTATGCGGCCTTTTGTATTGCGGTTACAATTTCGTTTGTTGGTGGAAGACCTGGCATGATTTCAGCTGCAACAGGTGTAATGGCATTATTAATGGTGACGCTCGTTAAAGATCACGGTTTACAATATTTATTTGCTGCGACAATAGTAACAGGTATTGTTCAAATTATTTTTGGAGTGTTCAAACTGAGCTCATTTATGAAGTTTGTTCCTAAATCTGTTATGAGTGGTTTTTTAAACGCACTTGGAATTTTAGTTTTCACAGCGCAATTAACGCATTTTAAAAATGCAACTTGGCAAATGTATGCACTTGTCGCATTAGGACTTGCAATTATATATTTATTTCCACGTATTACGACGGCTGTACCGTCTACACTTATTTCAATTATTATTGTGACAAGTATTGCACTTATGAGCGGATTACAGTTGAAAACAGTAGGGGATATGGGAAGCTTACCGAAAGAATTACCGTTCTTTAGTATTCCTGATGTACCGTTTACACTTGAGACATTAGGTATTATTTTACCGTACTCAGTTATGCTTGCAATTATTGGTTTACTAGAGTCATTATTAACAGCTTCGGTTTTAGACGATATGACACATACGGAAAGTAATAAACATAAGGAAGCACGTGGCCAAGGTATTGCAAACATTGTCGCTGGTTTCTTCGGAGGAATGGCAGGATGTGCAATGATTGGGCAATCTGTTATTAACATTAAATCAGGTGGGCGCGGGAGATTATCGACGTTTGTAGCCGGTGGTTTTTTAATCGTATTGCTATTTGTTTTAGGTGATTACGTTGTTCATATTCCGATGGCTGCTTTAGTTGCTGTTATGATTATGGTTTCGATTGGGACGTTTGATTGGAACTCTGTAGCAACAATTCATAAAGTACCAAAAGGAAACGCATTTGTTATGATCGTAACAGTTGTGATTGTCCTAATTACACATAATTTAGGATTAGGTGTAATTATCGGAACGATAATTAGTGCAGTTTTATTTGCATTCAATATGGCAAAGATTCACGTGAAACATTTGTATATTGAAAATAAGAAAATATATGAGATTCACGGCCAACTATTCTTCGCATCTACGGCAGATTTTATAAATGCTTTTTCATATAATGAAGATGCGAAAGAAATTGAGCTGAACTTTACTCACGCACACGTATGGGATGATTCAGCAGTAGCAGCAATTGATAAAGTTATAATGAAGTATGAACAAAGTGATGTGAATGTAAGTATAACGGGATTAAATGAACGTAGCTCGAAGATTGTTTCAAATTTAGCTACTTATAATAAGAGAATTGCTAGTTAGAAGCCTCCTTTTTAGGGGGCTTTATTATATAATACGAGTAGGATAACGAAAAGGAGATTCAGCATATGTACAAACAAATTTTATTAGCATGTGATGGTTCTGAACATGCACTTCGAGCAGCCGAGCATGCAACATATATTGCGAAATTTAACGAAGAAACACATGTTGAAGTTGTGTACGTAGTAGATAATAGAACGGCAAAATCAGATATTATACAAGGACAAACGGATTTAGAAACAATATCAGCTAGTCGAAAAGATAAATTAAAAGAGATTGAGGGTTTATTAAAGAAAGAGAACATTTCCTACAAAATTACGATTCTACATGGTGATCCAGGAGATACGATTGTTCAATATGTAAATACAGGAGATATAGATCTTGTTATTGCTGGGAGTAGAGGTCTAAATACACTGCAAGAGATGGTGCTTGGTAGTGTAAGTCATAAAATAGCAAAGCGTGTGAAATGCCCGGTTATGATTATAAAATAAATTGAGTGAGATAGTCTGTAGTGTAAGCAAGACCTTGATATAATACGAGGTCTTTTTTGATGTATAGAGGGGGAGATTATGGCTATACTAGATATAAGTTTAGAGGGAAATTGTTAACTTACAAAATTGTAAGTTAGTTGTCAGCGAAATCGATGTTATGAAATTTTTTCCATTGATAAAATAAGAATATCAAAGGGGATATAGGGAGGATGGAAGGTATGAAATCATTTCAAAATTTGTCTTATAGCCAAGGAGTAAGTTTAATTTGTTTAGGTGGATTTGCTGGATCTGTTATGTTAGCTGTTTTAATAAAGATGTTTCAGCAAATGTTTTAATTTTATAGTAGGGAAGGAATTGGTTGTTATAAATAGCAAGAAAAGGACTGTAAATAAAAAATAGCTCTTAGCATATAAGTAAATGCTGAGAGCTATTTTTATGTTTATTTTTCTACTTCTGGTTTTTCACTTGTTACAGTAACGTCTTTCCATTGTGAAGTTATTTGGTTCACTTGAGTGTTGACATTATAATTTTTTACTCGCTTATTAACACCTGTTAAATCAAATGTGTAATGAATTGGAATCATCGGTGCTTCATCATGAATTAATTTTTGCCATTTATCGTATACTTCTTTACGATATTTTTCATCAGTAGCTTTTTCTGATAATCCTTCGTTTAATAACTTAGTATTTTCATCATTTACCCAGCGCTGATAGTTAAATCCAGCATCTTTGCCCCATAGGCCAGAAAGGTCAGGATCAGAACCAGTGTTCCAAGCACCAGAGAAAATATCAACCTTCGGATCATCTTTTTTAATCATGTCACGCATGGCATTAAATTCGTGTAAACGCCCATCAACCAGCTCTACTTTTAAGCCGATATCTTTCCAAGATTGAATATAGAATTTTGCCAGCGGTTCACTTGTTTCACTACCGCTACTAGCTAAGAAGTTAATTTTGAGTTCATTACCTTTTGGGTCCTCACGGAATCCATCACCATTTTTATCTTTATAGCCAGCTTCATCTAATAGTTTTTTCGCTTTATCTACATCTAAGTTATATGCACCAACATCGTTATTATGATACTTTGGCATAGATGGTGGAATTGGAGAGTTAGCTGGAACGCGAAGTCCGTGATATACTTTCTCCGCTAATTTTTCTCTATCAATGGCATGTGCCATCGCTTGACGTAAACGAACGTCTTTGAACTTATCGTTATCCATTACAGCTTCGTTCTTTGCTTTGTCCATATGTCCAAATTTAAATCCGATATAAGTGTAAGCAAGGTCAGTTTTACCAATTAGTTGTGTATTTTTTAATTTACTTACGTTCGGATATTGATCAGCAGTAATTGATGCAATATCAATATCACCTTTTTTCAGAGATGCACTAACAATAGATGGATTTACAACTTTTAATATTACATTTTTTAGCTTAGGTTTGCCCCCCCAGTAATCATCGAAGCGTTCATATTCAACTGATTCACCAGGAACGATTTTCTTCACTTTAAATGGGCCGAATCCAATTGGGTTTTGACGGATTTTATCAGATTCTGCTAGTTTTTCAATTGGTACATCGCCTAAATATTTTTTAGGTGTAGGGTATGTCCAAATACCAGTTTTAAGTGAAGGGTTTACTTCTTTATAAGTAATTGAAATTGTTTTTGGATCGACTACTTTAATACCAGAAATTTTGTCAGATTTTCCAGCGTGATAGTCTTCCATACCTTCAATCATTTGCATTTGTGTATCGTAACGAATACCTGTATATTTACTATTACCAATAACCAAGTAAGAATATTCTAAATCTTCGGCTGTTACAGGGTTACCATCGTGCCATTTTACATTATCTTTAATCTTAATTGTAATTGTTTTTTTATCTTCAGAAATTGTATACGTTGCAGCGCCGTCATTTGTAATTTCCCAGTTTTTATCTGTAGCTAATAATTGTTCATCAAAGAAATCCATAATTTCTGAATCTGGAGCAACTTCATACAATACTCTACTTAAAACACCAGCGAAAGGTGAATTTGAAACGAGTCCATATGTTAATGATCCGTCTTTAATTTCTTTACCATCATTTTTTACAGCAGAACTAAATTTATTTGTTTCTACTTTTTTCGTATTTGCTTTTTTGCTACCGCTATCGGCACCCCCACATGCAGATAGTAATAATGTTGAAGCAGCAATTGTATTTAATACTTTGTACAGTTTTGGTTTGTTCATAACTTTTCCACCCCTTATCCTTTTCTTTGTCTCGCATCAGCTGCACGCTTTAACGCTTGACCAATAAAATTTATGCACAGCATCAACACTAAAATCATGATTGATGCGGGTAACCAAATCCACCATTTTTCTTGCAATACATCTGGGTTTGTTGCGTAACTTACAAGTGTACCAAGACTTGGTGTGCTTTCTGGTAGACCGAAGCCTAAGTAAGTTAAACTAGATTCAATCCCGATGTTACCAGCAAGATTTAATGTAATATTTACGATGATAATAGAACTTAAATTAGGTAATATTTGCTGGAAGATTATCTTCCAATTTGGTGTTCCTAACGTTTTTGATGCAGATACATAATCAAGTTCCTTCTCAGTCAGTACTTTAGATCTTATAAGTCTTGCTTTTCCGACCCATAAAAAGGTGGTCATTATGAGAATAAATGTTGTAATATTGAAATTTGGAACGAGTGAGATAAACACGATAACAATCATTAAGAATGGTAAAATCATCATGAAATCGATGAAACGCATAATGATGTTATCTACAACTCCTCCAAAATAGCCAGCAATTAGTCCCATCGTAAGACCAATAAGGGTTGCTAAAAGAGTGATGGCTAAGCCAACTGTAAAGGAGTTACGTGTACCAATAATTAATTGTCCGAAAATATCACGGCCTCCATAATCAGTTCCTAACCAATGTTCAGCAGAAGGAGGATCGTAAATGGCAAACAGATCGACTCGGACGATATCTTCTTGCTTCATAATAAATGAAGTTGCATAAACGGCTATTAATATTAAAGCTAAAAAGAATAGGGAAAACATTGCTAGTTTATCTTTACGAAATTCTCGCCACATAATGGAGAAACCAGAAGGGCTCTTTTCGTAATGAATGACTTCAGTTTGTTTTTCAGGATTTGCTAACATAACGTTTCTTCACCTCCATTAATCAATACGAATACGTGGATCAACGATGCTTAGAATAATATCGGAAAGAAGAGTCCCGAGTAGCGTTGCGAATCCAGTAAATAATACAAGAGCAGTTACGACACTGAAATCACGTTGAGTGATAGATTGGAAAAATAGTTGTCCAATTCCTGGGTAGCCGAAAATATTTTCTAGAATAATAGAGCCCCCAACTAAACCTGTAATTTCATATCCTAAAAATGCTGCAATTGGTAAAAATGAATTTCGTAAAATATGTCTTGAATATACTTTAGATTCTGGTACACCTTTTGCTTTTACTGTGCGTACAAAATCTTTATGTTTCGTATCAATAATTTCACTTCGTAAATATTGTACAGTTCCTACTGTTCCAATTAATGCCCCAGATAAAGCGGGTAAAATCATATGATTGAATTTACTTACATAGTAATCAAAGGATCCAGCTGCAACTTGTGGATCAACGCTACCACTTGTAGGGAAAATTGGATATAAAAAGCCGAATAAGAATAACATTACTAATCCAAAAATAAAGAGTGGTGTACCAAATCCTAAAAAGTTATAGAGTGTAATGAGTCGATCAGCCCAAGTATCATTCCAACGTCCACTTATAACCCCAAGTGGAATAGCAATTAAGTAAGTAAGAATAAGAATAAGAAGAGCTAGCAGTACTGTATTGCCAAGACGTTCCCCAATAATATCCGTTACTTGTATTTTATGTGCGTAAGAAATTCCGAAATCCCCTTGCATAGCATTTGAAATCCACCTTACATATTGAGTGGGAATAGGATCATTTAAACCTAGTTTCTCACGTTGTTCTTCAATCACTTTTGGATCCGCTTTTGGGTTTGCTAGTTCAGCGCCACTTAATGCATCACCTGGCATTGCTTTAGCAAGTGTAAAGACGAGTACACTTAATATGAATAATTGCGGAATCATCACTAAGAATCTCCGTAGTATAAACTTCCACATGTTTTATCACTCCCTTAAGGTAATGCCACCCGGTGTGTTGGCGAGATTGGTTTTAAATCGTAAGCACGACCGTTTTCATTGAAATAATTTTCGTATGATTTCTCGTACTCAGAACTTACTTGCTGACGTAATTTACGTTGCTGTTCTCGGTTTTCAGGACGAATATCAGGAATTGCTGATATTAATCGCTTCGTATAAATATGTTGTGGATTATTATAAATCTCTGCACTAGTTGCTTCTTCCACAATGCGCCCGCGGTACATAACACCGATACGGTCACACATATGACGAATTACGCCTAAATCGTGACTAATAAATAAATATGTTAATCCGAGTTCAGATTGTAAATCTTGTAAGAAGTTTAAAACTTGAGCTTGTACAGAAACGTCCAGAGCAGATACAGGTTCATCTGCAATAATAAGCTTCGGTTTTAATGTAAGTGCGCGTGCAATACCAATCCGCTGTCTTTGTCCACCGGAAAATTCATGTGGATATTTATAAATAGACTCTGGGTTTAATCCAACTATACTAAGATACCCTTGAACGGTTCTACGTTCTTCATCAGGTGAGAGCTTCTCAAAATTCCGAAGAGGCTCGGCAATAATATCGAGAACACGTTTCTTCGGATTTAGCGATGAATATGGATCTTGGAAAATCATTTGAATATCTTTACGTTGTTCTCTTAACTCAGAGCGACTTAATTTTGTTAAATTTCTATTATTAAAATGAATGCTACCGCCTGTCGCTTTCGTTAAGTGCATAATTGCTTTACCCGTTGTTGATTTGCCGCTACCTGATTCACCAACGATTCCATATGTTTCACCAGGTTGTAATTCAAAGCTTACGCCATCAACAGCTCGTACATAATCTAATGTACGTCCGAAGAAACCGCCTTTAATTGGAAAGTGTACTTTTAAATCTTCTACTTTAAGCAGTGCCATGAGTTACGTCATCTCCTTTCTTATGTTGGAAGTTGAAGTGTTTATAGCAAGTACAACGTACCCAATGGTTTGGTTTTACTTCATGTAAAACTGGATTTTCCTCATGTTGGTCTGGTCTAACCCACGGGATTCGGGCCTGGAATCGGCATCCAGTGCGAGGCATCTTCGCTAACGAAGGAACCACCCCTTGAATTACATGTAATTTTTCTTTTTCAGCATATGCAGATGGAATAGAATTTAATAAAGAGCGTGTATATGGATGAAGAGGGTTATTAAATATCTCTTCAACAATTCCTGTTTCTACAATTTGTCCTGCATACATAACGACAATGCGATCAGCTGTTTCAGCGACAACACTTAAATCATGGGTAATTAAAATGATGCCCATTTTCGTTTGTTCTTGAATAGATTTCAGTAAGTCTAAAATTTGTGCTTGGATGGTTACGTCAAGAGCCGTTGTTGGCTCATCAGCAATAATGAGTGCTGGGTTACAAGCAATTGCAATTGCGATAACAATTCTTTGTCTCATTCCGCCAGATAATTCGTGTGGGTATTGTTTATATGTAAGTTCTGGTTTTGGAATACCAACTTGATGGAGTAGTTCTAAGGTGCGTTCTTTCTTTTCTGCTTTTGAAAGGCTTGTGTGGTAGTCTAAGTTTTCCTCGATTTGTTTTCCAACTGTCATAAGAGGATCGAGTGCTGTAAGGGGTTCTTGGAAAATCATTCCGATATTTGAACCACGTACTTTATTTATTTCAGCGGTTGACATGCTCAGTAAATCCTTATCTCTATAATAAAGCTGCCCTTGTAATTTTGTATTTGCCTCATTATGCAGTCGCATAATGGAAAGGGCAAGTGCACTTTTTCCGCATCCTGACTCACCAACGATCGCGACAATTTCATTTTCATGGACAGTTAAGGACACATCATCAACTGCTGCATGATACTGATCTTGTATACGAAAGGAAGTCTGTAAGTTTTCAATACGAAGAAGTGGATTCTTCATGGCTATCCCTCCATCTTTTCTGAAAAGACTAAATGTTTTGTATGTTGTTGTTATTTTAATATAAAATAACATTGTTTGACAAGAGTAAATATTCTAAAATCTTTTTATATAGAGATGAAATGCAGTAACATAGGCATAAAACCCTTTTGAGAACGCTAATAATAATAAAGTGGATTGATGAATTATTTGTAAGTATAATATTAGTACTTAAGCTTGTTTTGATTTTGCAGATCCTGTATTTAAAGTAAGGGCAAGGAAGAACATTGCAAGCACACAAGAAGCAAGGAGCAAAATGAATCCGCCGTCCCATCCGAATCCATCTACAATAAAGCCCATAGCTGCGCTAGCAAAAGTAGCTCCGCCTAGGTAACCGAAGAAGCCAGTTAAACCAGCGGCAGTTCCAGCAGCTTTTTTAGGTGCTAAGTCTAGCGCGTGTAGACCGATTAACATAACAGGTCCGTAAATTAAAAATCCAATGGAAACAAGTGCGATACTATCAATGATTGGGTGACCAGCGGGATTTAGCCAGTAAACGAGAACAGCAATAAATACACCGACCATAAATAAAATACCAGCGGGTGCGCGGCGCCCTTTAAATAGTTTATCACTCATCCATCCGCAAAGAAGTGTACCTGGAATACCAGCCCATTCATATAGAGCATAAGCTGTACGTGAGCTACTATGAGTAAAGCTTTTTTCTTCTACTAAGTAAGTAGGAGCCCAGTCTACAACACCGTAACGAACGAAATAAACAAAAACGTTAGCGATAGCGATATACCATAAAAATTTATTGTTTAATACGTATGTAAATAAAATTTCCTTTACCGAAAGCTCGCGTTCACGGTCCGCTACTTTTTCATCTGATGGATATTCCCCAGTATGTTCTTCAATAGAAGGTAATCCGCAAGATTGAGGTGTATCTCTCATCGTAATTAATACATAAATCCCAACTAAAATCGAAAGAATACCTGGGAAGTAAAATATACTTTTCCAGTCATTTGCAAAGAAATATAAGCCTAATGTAACGAGAGAAGGCATAAGGGCGCCGCCGACATTATGAGCGACGTTCCAAATAGACATTTTTGTACCACGTTCACTAACGGAGAACCAGTGAACCATCGTACGGCCACAAGGAGGCCATCCCATACCTTGTACCCATCCATTTAAAAACTGAAGTACAAACATAAGTATAATGCTCGTTGTAATGAAAGAAAATGAGCCGAAAATAATATTAATGATACCTGATAAAAATAGCCCAGCTGCTAAAAAGTAGCGAGGATTACAACGATCGGATACGATACCCATAAGAAATTTACTTAATCCGTAAGCGATAGATACTGCTGAAAGGATAACCCCAAGTTCTCCTTTACTAAAGCCTTGTTCGATTAAGTATGGCATTGCGAGTGAAAAGTTTTTTCGAACAAAGTAGTAACCTGCATAACCGATGAAGATACCTAAGAATACTTGTAAACGCAATTTACGGTATTCGCTATCAGTACGATCAGTAGGTAAGCGTTCTGCGTGGGGCGCAGGTTTAAATAATTGTGTGAAAAACATAAAATGAAAATCCTCCCCTAATTAATTCGAAGCGTTTTAAGACAGAGAGAATAAAAAAAGGCTATGAAATATAAAAAAGTTCCCTTTTTTATGATTCATAGCCTTATACTCCGATTCTCCGTGACTGTCAATATTAACTTCGACGAAAATTATACAACTTTGTGACAGAAATGTAAACGTTTTTATAAAGAAAATTGTTGACGTAGTTTGTTTGTGGGATTAATATTTAAATACGTTAAATATTTTATTGCTTAAATAAGAGGTGGATAACATGCCAAATGATATGACTCATATTGATAAGATTCAAGCTCTTACATTCGCTATAGGAAAGAAAATGCAAACAGAGCTATTAGAACAAATGCAAGCATCAGGACTTACACCACCGCAGTTTTATATTTTAAAGATTTTAGATCATTACGGAGCTTCAAGAGCGACACAATTGGCGGAGAAAATGTACGTGAAACCGAGCGCGATTACAGTAATGATTGATCGTTTAATTGATCATGGGTTAGTAGAGCGCTATCACGACGATAATGACCGCCGCGTTGTTGTCATTGAGCTAACTAAAAAGGGGAAAGCTACAGTAGAAGAGGCGATGGCGGCTCGTAATGAGCATATTGCAAAATACTTCTCACACTTAGAATTACAAGAGAGGGAAGATTTGTTACGCCTCTTTGAAAAGCTAGAAACAATTATTTGCGGGACACCAGAGAAAAAAGAGAAAAACTAAGAGGAATTGAGGAGATTACATGGAGCAACAAGAAAATCAGAATAGAAAGTTGTTGTTAATCGGTTTAGTAATCGCAATGCTATTTGCTGCATTGGACGGAACAATCGTTGGTACAGCAATGCCGCGTATCGTCGGTGAACTAGGTGGATTAAGTTTAATGACATGGTTAACAACAGCTTACATGTTAACATCAACAACGGTTGTACCGATTGCAGGTAAATTAGCGGATTTACTTGGGCGTCGTAACGTATATATAGCAGGATTAATTATCTTTATGGTTGGGTCAGCGTTATGTGGTATGGCAAACGGTATGACAGAATTAATTATTTTCCGTGGTATTCAAGGTCTTGGTGGCGGTATTATGATGCCAATGGCTATGATTATTATCGGAGATATGTTCACGGGAAAAGAACGTGCTAAATGGCAAGGTATTTTTGGAGCTCTATATGGTCTTGCCTCTGTAATTGGGCCACAAGTTGGTGGTTGGATTGTAGACGCAGTGAACTGGAGATGGGTATTCTATATTAACTTACCAGTTGGTATTTTAGCGACAATCTTTATTGCAATGGGATTAAAAGCACATAAACAAACAGGACCAATTAAAATTGATATCGCTGGAATCTTCACGATGATTCTCGGTGTTGTAAGTTTATTACTTGCGTTAACGTTTGGTGGAAAAGATTATGCATGGGGTTCTTGGCAAATTATCGGGTTATTTGCACTAGCTGCCATTGGTATTGTTAGCTTTGTTATCGTTGAAACGAAGGCTGAAGAACCAATTTTACCGATGCACTTCTTTAAAAACCGCACATTTACACTACTGAATGCGATCGGTTTCTTTATGAGTATTGGAATGTTTGGAGCAATTATGTTCGTACCATTCTTTATGCAAGGAATTGTAGGCGTAAGTGCTGCTGAATCAGGAACGATTATGACACCGATGATGATCACAATGATCGTTATGAGTATTATCGGTGGTCAGCTTGTATTAAAAATTGGTGTGAAACCACAAATTATTACAGGGATGCTTATTATGGCTAGTGGTTTCTGGTTATTAACAACGATGGATATGCACACAACTAAGCTTACCGCTACTTCTTATATGATGGTTATCGGTTTAGGAATGGGTCTTGTTATGCCGATATTAACATTAGCATTACAAGAAAGCTTCCCGAAAAAAGATCTTGGCGTTGTAACATCATCAAGCCAATTCTTCCGTCAAATCGGTGGGACATTCGGTATTACAATTTTAGGATCAATTATGAATAACACTTCAGGTACAACGTTAACAAATAAATTAATACCTGTATTAGACACATTCCCAAAAGAAGCGGGACAAATGGTAACAAAATTGAAAGATATGATTCATACAGATCCACAAAGTTTATATTCTATGCTCTTTAGTCCAGAGGCATTAAAACAAATGCCAGAAGCATTTTCTAACAGCATCGTACCAATTTTGAAAAGTTCTTTAGTGGACTCACTTCATACTGTATTCTTAACAGGATTGGTATTTATCGTAGTAGGTGCTATCTTTACGATTTTCTTACAGAAGATTAAACTGTCTGATCGTAAAAAAATTGCTGAAGAGCCTGCTGTAGAAGAGAAAGAAAAAACTGTATCATATTCATAGTGAAAAAGCATCGCCTTATGGCGGTGCTTTTTTGAGTATAGCCTTAAAAGCTTTTTAGTGAGAAATGATTGACGTATTTTTATAAATGCGTTATATTATTTCCTGTAAACGGTTACATGAAATGAGGAGAAAAGAGAATGAGTACGATTAAAGACGTTGCAAAATTAGCAGGGGTATCTGTTGCGACCGTTTCCAGAGTGTTAAATAAAAATGGATATGTTCATGAGGATACATTAAAAAAAGTAGAGCGAGCAATTGAAATGCTAGATTATAAGCCTAGTACAGTAGCACGATCTTTATACAATAAAAAATCTCGTTTAATTGGCTTAGTTGTTCCAAATATCGTGAATCCATTCTTTCCAGAAGTTGCACGTGCCGTAGAAGATGTAGCATATAAGCAAGGTTACACAGTTGTCCTTTGTAACTCTGATGAAAATTTAGAAAAAGAGAAACAATACATTGATGTGCTTAGACAAAATAATGTGGACGGGTTTATTGTGGCAACGAATCCACAAAATAGTGTTAATTACATGAATTTGTCTATTCCAGTTGTTGCGATTGACCGTATGTTTAATGAGCGCATTCCTACTGTATATGCAGATAACTATGCAGGGAGTCAGGCGGCGACAAAGTTATTAATAGACAAAGGGTGTAAACATATTGCACATATTCGTGGACCGCGTGATGTGAGCACAGCTAATGAACGTTTTGAAGGTTTTGTAGACGTTATTACGCAAAATAATCTTTCTTATATGATTGCAGAGAGTACATTCGATCCAGCTAATAGTGAACAGGTCGCGGTGGAATTATTGGAAGAATATCCGCATATTGATGGAATTGTTGCTGGGAATGATTTAATTGCAATCGGCGTTGTAAAGGCTGCACTTCAAAAGGGGATTTCTATTCCAGACGATTTACAAATTATCGGATTCGATGGAATTTCTTTAACAGAAATGATGTATCCATCTATTACAACTGTTGCACAGCCAATTTATGAAATGGGGAAAGTTGCAACAGAATTGTTGTTAGAGCAGATGGAAGGAAATCCATTAGAAGAGAAACACTATCGTTTACCGATTGAAATTATAGAACGAAATACAACGAAGTAAGGAGATGAGACAGATGCCAAATATTGCAGTAGTGGGTAGTATTTCAATGGACTTAGTGGCTGTTTCAAAAATACGGCCGAAAGCAGGAGAAACGGTAATTGGTGAAGCGTTTCATACGATCCCAGGAGGAAAAGGGGCCAACCAGGCAGTCGCTGCAGCTAGATTAGGAGCAAATGTAGCGATGGTTGGTGCAGTAGGAAATGATGATTACGGAACAGTAGTTAGAAAAAATTTAGAGAACGAACGCGTTTTTATCGACTATGTGGTACCGGTTACAGATAGAACGACAGGAATCGCTCATATCGTTTTAGCAGAAGAGGATAATAGTATTGTTGTCGTACAAGGAGCAAATGCTCTTGTAAGTGAGTCGATTGTAGATCGTTCAAAAGACCTTCTTGTAAAAGCTGATATGGTTGTTCTTCAACTAGAGATTCCGCTTGAAACAGTAAAATACGTTCTGGCTATTTGTGAGGAGCATAAAATTCCAGTTATGTTGAATCCGGCTCCAGCACAATTTTTATCAGAAGATATTTTAGAAAAAGCGACTTATATTACGCCGAATGAACATGAATGTCGCATTGTATTAGATGATTTTACATCACCAATTGAAGAGTTACTGGCTAAGTATCCAAACAAACTACTGATGACAGAAGGGTCTAATGGTGTTCGTTTCCATAACGGAACGGAAGTTGTTCAAGTTCCAAGTATTGCTGTAGATGTAGTAGATACGACTGGAGCTGGTGATACATTTAACGGCGCGCTAGCAGTTGCGCTTTCTGAAGGAGAAACACTTCAAAAGGCTATTCGTTTCGCGAATATTGCTGGTGGTCTTTCTGTAACAAAGCTTGGGGCACAGGGCGGTATGCCAACGAGAGATAGAGTACGTGAAGTGCAGGTGATTGTTGGATGAAAAAGCACGGTGTATTAAATAGCGAAATCGCGGCAGTCCTTGCTTCACTTGGACATACAGATACGATCGTAATTGCTGATTGCGGGTTACCTATTCCTGATGGAGTAAAACGAATTGATTTAGCAGTAGAAATCGGAAAACCTAGTTTTTTAGACGTATTACAAGTTGTTGCTGATGATATGGCAATTGAAAAAGTGACGTTAGCAGAAGAAGTTATTATGAATAATGCAGAGGTAAATAAAGAAGTTGAGATGCGATTAATAGAGCCAGCATTTGAATATGTGTCTCATAAGGAATTTAAAGAGCATACAAAGAGAGCGAAGGCGATTATTCGTACAGGAGAAGCAACGCCTTATGCGAATGTTATTTTACATGCAGGCGTGATTTTTTAATAAAGGGATGTGATGAGAATGCATATTGAAATGAAGAACATTTCAAAAGCGTTCAGTGGTAATCCTGTTCTAAAAAACGCACAGTTTATGATTGAAACAGGAGAAGTCCATGCATTGATGGGGGAAAATGGAGCGGGGAAATCGACGCTCATGAAGATTTTAACAGGTGTATATAAAAAAGACAGTGGAACAGTCACAATTGATGGACAAGAACGAACTTTTAAAAATGCGAAAGAAGCGGAAGAGTACGGTATTGCATTTATCCATCAAGAGTTGAACATATTACCAAATTTAACGGTAGCTGAAAATATGTTTCTTGGAAAAGAGTTAATGTATGGGAAAACGGGCATTTTACGTACGCGTCAAATGAATGCGATTGCCCAGCAGCAATTAGCAGATCTTGGTCTACATGTGAGAGGCGCTATGCTAGCAGGTGAATTATCAGTTGGACAACAGCAAATTATTGAAATTGCTAAAGCATTAATGACAAAGGCGAGCGTTATTATTATGGATGAACCTACAGCAGCATTAACAGATCGCGAAATTGAAACGCTGTTTATTGTTATTAATAAATTGCGTAAAGAGGGCGTTTCATTCGTTTATATTTCACACCGGATGGAAGAAATTTTTTCAATATGTGATGCTATTACGATTTTGCGTGATGGAGAATATGTAGGGAAGAGATTAATTCTAGAAACGTCATTTGATGAAGTAGTTAGCATGATGGTGGGCCGCAGTATTGGTGAACGTTATCCAGAACGAAGTAGTCAAATTGGCGAAGTGATTTTTGAAATGCGTAACGGAACGAAAAAAGGAAAATTTGAAAATGTTTCGTTTCAAGTTAGAAAAGGTGAGATCCTTGGTGTTGCGGGCTTGATGGGAGCTGGTCGCACGGATATTATGAAAGCGATATTTGGATATGAACCGCTTGATTCAGGACAAATTTTTATGAATGGACAAGAAGTAAAAATTGATAGTCCAATTGATGCGATTAGACAACGAATTGCCTTTATTACAGAGGATAGAAAATCTGAAGGGCTTGTGTTAGATTTTTCGATTCGTGAAAATTTAGCTTTACCAAATTTAGAAAGTCTTTCAAAGGGAAGCGTTGTTAATAAAGGTTTAGAACAGCAATTTACAGAGGATATGATGAAGCTTCTTAATGTGAAAGCAGCAAACGGAGAGCAAGTTGTAAAATCTCTTTCTGGTGGAAATCAGCAAAAGATTGTAATTGCAAAATGGTTAGGTATTCATCCGCAGTTACTCATTTTAGATGAGCCAACAAGAGGTGTAGATGTTGGGGCTAAAAAAGAAATTTACTCTATTATGAATAAGCTTACCGAGCAAGGAGATGCCGTTATTATGGTATCGTCGGAGCTTCCAGAAGTTTTAGGAATGAGTGATCGTGTTCTCGTCATTCATGAAGGGAAAATCGGTGGTATTTTAGAGAAAGATCAGGCATCGCAAGAGTCTATTATGGCACTAGCTACAGGGGGAGAGTAAGATATGGCTAAGAAGGGGAATGTATTACAACAACTCGGTTCTTTAATCGGTTTAGTGTTAATTATCGTAGTGATTACAGCTTTAAATCCAGCATTTATTGAAATTCCAAATTTATTTAATATACTGCGCCAAGTATCGATTAATGCACTCATTGCATTTGGAATGACCTTCGTTATTTTAACAGGGGGTATTGACTTATCGGTAGGTTCTATTTTAGCATTATCAAGTGCACTTGTTGCCGGAATGATGGCAAGTGGCATGGATCCGTTCCTTGCGATGGCAGTTGGATTATTAGCAGGTCTTGTAATGGGGATTGTAAACGGTATCATTATTACGAAGGGAAAAGTGGCTCCGTTTATTGCGACTTTAGCAACGATGACTATTTTTCGCGGGTTGACGCTTGTTTATATGGACGGACGTCCGATCACTGGTCTTGGTGATCATTTAATGTTCCAAATGTTTGGCCGTGGTTATTTCCTTGGCATTCCTGTGCCAGCCGTTACAATGATGATCGCTTTTGCAGTACTGTACTTTATTTTAAAGAAAACAACGTTTGGTCGCCGTACGTTTGCGATTGGTGGAAATGAAGAAGCGGCAGCTTTATCAGGTATTAATGTTACGAGAATTAAAGTAATGATTTACGGTCTTTCCGGAATTTTGGCAGCGCTTGCAGGTATTGTATTAACATCACGATTAGATTCTGCACAGCCGACTGCTGGTACTTCTTATGAATTAGATGCAATTGCTGCAGTTGTGTTAGGAGGAACGAGTCTTTCAGGTGGAAGAGGATGGATTGTTGGTACACTCATCGGTGTACTTATCATTGGTGTGCTAAATAACGGTTTAAATTTATTAGGTGTATCTTCTTTCTTCCAACAAGTTGTAAAAGGACTTGTAATCTTACTAGCTGTACTAATTGATCGTCGAAAAGAAGCGTAATGGAGGGGCAATTCATGAAAAAATGGTTACTGATACTCGTTGCATGCATCATGGTAGTTACTGCTGGTTGTTCAATGGAACCACCAGATTGGGCAAAGGATTCTAGCGATAAAGGTCGAAATAAAACTATTAAAGTTGGATTTTCTGTTTCAACTTTAAATAATCCATTTTTCGTCACGTTGAAAAAAGGTGCAGAAAAGAAAGCAAAAGATAGCGGCATTGAATTAATTGCTGTTGATGCACAAAATGATGCAGCGAAGCAAACAAACGATGTTGAAGATTTAATTCAAAAAGGTGTCGATGTAGTTGTTATTAATCCAACCGACTCAGATGCTGTTGCTTCAGCGGTAAGTGCAGCCAATGCAGCCAATGTTCCTGTTATTACAGTAGACAGAGTTGCAAATTCAGGTAAAGTTGTTTCTCACATAGCTTCCAACAATGTAGAAGGTGGTCAAATGGCTAGTGATTACATTCGGGAAGTAGTTGGTGAAGGAACAAATGTCGCTGAGTTAGAAGGAATCCCTGGATCGTCTGCTGCTCGTGAGCGTGGGAAAGGATTCCATAACGTAGCTGATAAGTCTTTAAAAGTAGTAGCAAAACAAGCAGCTGATTTCGATCGTGCAAAAGGATTATCCGTTATGGAAAATATTTTGCAAGCGAATAGCGATATAAAAGCAGTGTTCGCTCATAACGATGAAATGGCATTAGGCGCAATTGAGGCATTGAAATCTGCTGGTAAAACGGATGTAGTCGTTGTTGGATTTGATGCAACGGACGATGCTGTAAAAGCGGTTAAAGATGGACGCATGGCAGCAACAGTCGCTCAAAAACCGGAATTAATTGGAGAGAAGGCGATGGAAACAGCAAAAGAGATAACACAAGGTAAAAAAGTGGACAAATTTATTCCGATTGAATTAGAGCTTATTAAGAAAAAATAAATATAAAATGAAAATTAGGAAGGAAGAATAACAAATGAAATTTTTTATTGATACAGCAAACGTTAACGAAATTAAAGAGGCAAATGCATTAGGTGTAGTAGCTGGAGTAACGACAAATCCATCACTTGTAGCAAAAGAAGGCGTAGATTTCCATGAGCGTATTCGTGAAATTTGTAGCTTTATTGAAGGACCTGTAAGTGCAGAAGTAATTAGCTTAGAAGCTGATAAAATGATTGAAGAAGGAAAAGAGTTAGCAAAAATCGCTCCAAACGTTGTTGTAAAAGTTCCAATGACAACAGAAGGCTTAAAAGCAGTAAAAGCATTCTCTGATTTAGGAATTCGTACAAACGTTACATTAGTATTCTCAGCAGTGCAAGCATTACTTGCAGCTCGCGCTGGTGCGACATACGTTTCACCGTTCTTAGGTCGCCTAGATGATATCGGTCATAACGGTATGGACTTAATCCGCCAAATCGCAGAAATCTTTGCAATTCACGGCATTGAAACAGAAATCATTGCAGCATCTGTACGTCACAGTGTTCACGTAACAGAAGCAGCATTAAACGGTGCACATATTGCAACAATCCCGGCAAACGTAATCGCTTCATTAGTGAAGCACCCATTAACAGATCAAGGAATTGAGAAATTCTTAGCTGATTGGGAAAAAACACAAGAGAAATAATACGAAATGGAGAACCCAAGTTTAATTAACTTGGGTTCTTTTTTGTTTGAAAGAATTTTCATGCAATTTTGCATATTGTCTTTTAAATTTTT
This sequence comes from Bacillus cereus group sp. BfR-BA-01316, assembly GCF_022664195.1. NCBI lineage: Bacteria > Bacillati > Bacillota > Bacilli > Caryophanales > Bacillaceae > Bacillus > Bacillus cereus group sp. BfR-BA-01316. The sequence goes on along the minus strand of NZ_JAKUGX010000018.1, from coordinate 54,289 downwards.
AATATAAGCTATTTAATATATAACAAATCACTCTTTATTTTTCATATTTCGACATAAAAGAATAAAGGGTCTGACCAGAAAACTGGAGGGCATGATTCTATAACAGAAGGTTTATTGTTTATAGAATTATGTCTTTTTATATACAAGGGAGGATAGAGCAAGAAGATTGTGGTTACTTTGTATATCTTTATCTGAATTTTAAGATTTATAAAAGGAGAGAAATATAATGAGAAGAAAAGCGCCATTTAAAGTGTTGTCGTCATTAGCAATTGCGACAATCATCGGATGCACAGCTGTAATGAGTGCTCCGTTAGCATACGCAGAAACGCCAGCGAAAGCAAAAGAAAGTATGTCTACAACGCCAATTGATCATAATTTAATTCAAGAAGATCGTTTAGCGGAAGCGTTGAAAGAAAGAGGAACAATTAATCCAGCATCGTCTAAAGAAGAGACAAAAAAGGCTGTAGAGCAATATATTGAAAAGAAACAAGGGGATCAGGTAAATAAAGAAATTCTTCCAGATGATGCTGCTCAAGAAGCGTCTGATTTCGTAAAAAAGGTAAAAGAGAAGAAGATGGAAGAAAAGGAAAAAGTAAAGAAAGCTGAAAAAAATGTTAGCCCTGAGCAAAAGCCAGAGCCAAATAAAAAGCAATTAGATGGGAAAGTTCCAACTTCTAAGGCGAAACAAGCTCCATATAGTGGACCTGTCCGCAATGATAAAGTGTTAGTGTTACTCGTTGAATTTAGTGATTATAAACATAATAATATTGAGCAAACACCAGGTTATATGTATTCGAAAGATTTTAGTAGAGAACATTATCAAAAAATGCTATTTGGTAATGAACCTTACACATTATTTGATGGTTCGAAAGTAAAAACATTTAAACAATATTATGAAGAGCAGTCTGGTGGTAGTTATACGACAGACGGATATGTAACGGAGTGGCTAACTGTGCCAGGAAAAGCTGCTGATTACGGAGCTGATGGTAGCAGTGGTCATGATAATAAAGGTCCAAAAGGCGCACGTGATTTAGTGAAGGAAGCTTTAGGTGCGGCAGCTGAAAAGGGATTAGATTTATCTCAATTTGATCAATTCGATAGATATGATACAAATGGTGACGGTAATCAAAATGAATCTGACGGTGTAATTGATCATTTAATGGTAATCCATGCTGGTGTTGGTCAAGAAGCTGGTGGCGGTAAATTAGGTGATGATGCGATTTGGTCACATCGTTCAAAATTAGCAAGAGATCCAGTAGCGATTGAAGGTACAAAATCAAAGGTAGATTACTTTGGTGGAAAAGTAGCAGCGCATGATTACACAATTGAACCAGAAGACGGCGCAGTAGGTGTGTTTGCACATGAATTTGGACATGACCTTGGTTTACCGGATGAATATGACACGAAGTATACTGGAACTGGATCACCAGTCGAAGCTTGGTCATTAATGAGTGGAGGTAGTTGGACAGGAAAAATCGCAGGAACAGAGCCAACTAGTTTTTCACCACAAAATAAAGACTTCTTACAAAAGAATATGGGCGGCAACTGGGCGAAGATTTTAGAAGTAGATTACGATAAAATTAAGCATGGTGTAGGAGTTCCTACATATATTGATCAGAGTGTTACAAAATCAAATCGTCCAGGTGTCGTACGTGTCAATTTACCAGATAAGAGTATTGAAACAATTAAGCCTGGATTTGGAAAGCGTGCATACTATAGTACAAGAGGCGATGATATTCATACGAAATTAGAAACACCGTTCTTTGATTTAACGAAGGGAACAAATGCAAAGTTCGATTATAAAGCGAATTATGAATTAGAAGCTGAGTGTGATTTCATCGAAGTACATGCTGTAACTGAAGATGGAACGAAAACATTGATTGATAGATTAGGAGAAAAGATAGTACAAGATGATAAAGATACAACAGATGGGAAATGGATTGATAAATCATACGATTTAAGTCAGTTCAAAGGGAAGAAAGTTAAACTACAATTCGACTATATTACAGATCCAGCTTTAACATATAAAGGTTTCGCAATGGATAATGTCAATGTAACAGTTGATGGACAAGTAGTATTTTCAGATGATGCAGAAGGACAATCTAAAATGAAGTTAAATGGATTCGTTGTTTCTGATGGGACAGAAAAGAAACCTCATTATTATTATCTAGAGTGGAGAAACTATGCTGGGTCAGATAATGGATTAAAAGCGGGAAGAGGTCCGGTGTATAATACAGGTCTTGTCGTTTGGTATGCAGATGATAGCTTCAAAGATAACTGGGTTGGGGTGCATCCAGGTGAAGGATTCCTTGGTGTTGTTGACTCTCATCCAGAAGCGTTAGTTGGCAATCTAAACGGGAAACCAGCGTACGGTAATACTGGAATGCAAATTGCAGATGCTGCATTTTCGTTTGATCAAACACCTTCATGGAGTGTGAATTCATTTACACGAGGACAGTTTAATTATACTGGATTACAAGGTGTTACAACGTTTGATGATTCAAAAGTATACAGTAATAAACAAATTGCTGATGCGGGACGAAAAGTTCCAAACCTTGGACTTAAATTCCAAGTTGTTGGACAAGCAGATGATAAGTCTGCAGGTGCTGTTTGGATTAGACGTTAATAAAATAAAAGCACATTCTTCATAAGAAGAGTGTGCTTTTTTATTTGTAAAGTAAGTTATTATTTTAGTTCATGTAATACAACTGTTGGTTCATGTATAGTGTATCAAATTATGTGGGGAAAAGAAATATTTCCGAGGAAATTGTCGAAGTATCGTCAGTATTCATTCAGTTTCTTTTTTTAGGAAGAAAGTATTATTGCTTTTATACATAAGTTTATTTACAGTGTTACTTGGTTATATGCAAAAATAATATATATTAGGCGAAAAAAAGACAATGATGGAATTAACCCATCATTGTCTTTTTTACTTTGCTTCTTACATAAATCATTCCAGAAAATGTTAATAAGAATGCAGTTCCGATAACAAAGCTAGCGCTAGGTGATGCCCCGATTGCTCCGACTGTAAAGGAGCCAGCAACAACTCCTAATGAGAAGAAGGCATAAAATAATCCAAATGCTTTCCCACGCTTATCGTCTGTTGTATTTTCAACAAGTAAGGCATTAATAGATGGGAAGAGGATAGCGAATCCAATTCCATAAATCATCATTACGATGAAGAGCATACCTTTTGTTGTAAATAATCCGAGTAAAGATAATGCTAATGCCATTACTGTAATCCCAATCAGCATTAGTTTTGAACGATTAAATCGATCGTAAATACGATTTGTTGGAAGTAAGAAGAAGAGGATAGCGGTAATTCCGAATACACTTAACATCATACCTGTTGTAGATGCTTTAAGTGCCAACGCCTCAACTTTTACTGGTAACATATATGTGACAATTCCTTGTGAAAACATTAGAGTGAAAGCACCAATATATGCCTGTAATAACGGTTCTGATTTCAATAGTTCAATCATATCTTCTTTGTTCATCATTTGTGTTCTTGATGTATCTTTCCTTGATACGTTATTTGGTAAGAAGAATAGAGATACGATTGTACCAAGGGCCATTAAAATAGAAATGGTAATGAATACCCACTCTATACCAGCTGTTGCTTTCATAATACCACTGAAAGCAGGTCCTACGATTGCCGCTATTCCAACAGCAGCACCAGATAGAGCCATTGCCTTACCTTGCCTTGCTGAATTTGTTTGTTTTGATAAAAACGTAAAGGCAGCAGGAATTAAAAATCCGTCACTAAAACCGTGCATAAAGCGCACAACTAATAGTTGTTCACCACTTTGAACAACGGTGTATAACAAGACTATGAAACTCGTAATTCCCATGCTTATATAAAGGATTTTTTTTGCACCAAATTTATCGACAGCGGCTCCAGCAATAATATTACCGATCATATTAGCGAATGAGTACATACCGACAACTAGCCCGATAACAAGAGGGGTTCCTCCAAGGCTTTGAGCGAAAGTACTCATAATAGGTAATTGTGAAAATGTATCTAAAAACGCTACGATAACAATAAAGTAAATAAAATATTTCAAGCGATATTCACCTCTCCTATGCTATTATGGCATAATGCTAATTTCAACTGCAATGAAATTGAATTAACAGATGTAGAAAAAAGTACAAAGTGACAAAATGGTGAACGTTATTTGTTAAAAATTAGTGGGAATGAGATTGTTTTTTTGAAATATATGGATGGAAGTATTATAATAGAATTGTAAACTTCACCAGGTTAAGTATATACATAGAGAGGGATGTTTAAAATGAAAGCATTACTTTGGCATAATCAACGTGATGTACGAGTAGAAGAAGTACCAGAACCAACTGTAAGACCAGGAGCAGTGAAAATTAAAGTTAAATGGTGTGGTATTTGTGGGACAGACTTGCATGAATATTTAGCAGGACCTATTTTTATTCCAACAGAAGAACATCCATTAACACATGTGAAAGCACCGGTTATTTTAGGTCATGAGTTTAGCGGTGAGGTAGTAGAAATTGGTGAAGGTGTTACATCTCATAAAGTGGGAGACCGCGTTGTTGTAGAACCAATTTATTCTTGTGGTAAATGTGAAGCTTGTAAACATGGACATTACAATGTTTGTGAACAACTTGTTTTCCATGGTCTTGGTGGAGACGGCGGTGGTTTCTCTGAATATACAGTAGTACCAGAAGATATGGTTCATCATATTCCAGATGAAATGACGTATGAACAAGGTGCACTTGTAGAACCAGCAGCAGTAGCAGTTCATGCAGTACGTCAAAGTAAATTAAAAGAGGGTGAAGCTGTAGCGGTATTTGGTTGTGGTCCGATTGGGCTTCTTGTAATCCAAGCAGCAAAAGCAGCAGGAGCAACTCCTGTTATCGCAGTGGAACTTTCTAAAGAACGTCAAGAGCTAGCTAAATTAGCAGGTGCTGATTACGTATTAAATCCAGCAACTCAAGATGTACTAGCAGAAATTCGCAACTTAACAAATGGTTTAGGTGTAAATGTTAGCTTTGAAGTAACAGGTGTTGAGGTTGTACTACGTCAAGCAATTGAAAGTACAAGTTTTGAAGGCCAAACTGTAATTGTTAGTGTGTGGGAAAAAGATGCGACAATTACTCCGAACAACCTTGTATTAAAAGAAAAAGAAGTTATCGGTATTCTTGGATATCGTCATATATTCCCAGCTGTTATTAAATTAATTAGCTCTGGCCAAATTCAAGCGGAGAAATTAATTACGAAAAAAATTACAGTGGACCAAGTTGTTGAAGAAGGCTTTGAAGCACTTGTAAAAGATAAAACACAAGTGAAAATTCTTGTTTCACCTAAATAATATATTATAGAAGAAAGTAGCCCTTTTCTAGAAATAGAAAAGGGCTACTTTTTTTCTATACTGAAAGGTGATAGACTTTCCTTTAACTAAAGGTATTTTTGTTTGGAAGGGGAAGTCCAATGCTTTCATTTATGTTGACATTGAAACGGATGTTAAGAGCCTGTTTACGAGTATGGAAAGATAAAGAGTTTCAAGTGTTATTCGTATTAACAATTTTGACATTAACATCGGGGACGATTTTTTATAGTACAGTTGAAGGATTACGTCCTCTTGACGCTTTATATTTTAGTGTGGTCACGTTGACGACCGTCGGTGATGGGAATTTTAGTCCGCAAACTGATTTTGGAAAGGTATTTACGATCTTATACATATTTATCGGGATTGGATTAGTGTTTGGATTTATTCATAAATTAGCAGTTAATGTACAATTGCCGAGTATATTATCGAACAGAAAAAAAGAGTAAAGCATGTGAATGCTTTACTCTTTTTTTACAATAGTTTAGACCTGTATTTGCAGTAGCTTAACAATACTTTATTAAAATGTAAGTGTATTCATTCATTATATTCACTATGTATAAAGTTATAATGATATGAACATTTGTATATTTTAATTTATTGATAGAAATTTTGTGAAAGGTGGGATATTCTAGTCATAGGTTAACCAGAAGACATCGTAGGATCCTAACAAAATATGAACAATAATTTAATTATAAAATGGAGGATTTCAGATGAAAAAGAAAGTTCTTGCTTTAGCAGCAGCTATTACGTTAGTAGCGCCATTACAAAGCGTTGCACTTGCTCATGAAAACGATGGAGGACAGAGAGTTGGAATTATTCCGCGCTGGTCTGCTGAAGATAAGCATAAAGAAGGCGTAAACTCTCATTTATGGATTGTAAACCGTGCAATGGATATTATGTCTCGTAATACAACACTTGTAAAACAAGATCAAGTTGCACTATTAAATGAATGGCGTACGGAGTTAGAGAACGGTATTTATGCTGCTGACTATGAAAATCCTTATTATGATAATAGCACATTTGCTTCACACTTCTATGACCCTGACAATGGAAAAACTTATATTCCATTTGCAAAGCAGGCAAAGGAAACTGGAGCTAAATATTTCAAATTAGCAGGTGAGTCATACAAAAATAAAGATATGAAACAAGCATTCTTCTACTTGGGTTTATCTCTTCATTATTTAGGGGATGTAAATCAACCGATGCATGCAGCAAACTTTACAAATCTTTCGTATCCACAAGGGTTCCATTCTAAATATGAAAACTTTGTAGATACGATAAAAGATAATTATAAAGTAACGGATGGAAATGGATATTGGAACTGGAAAGGTACAAATCCAGAAGATTGGATTCATGGAGCGGCAGTAGCCGCGAAACAAGATTACTCTGGCATTGTAAATGATAATACGAAAGATTGGTTTGTGAAAGCGGCTGTATCACAAGAATATGCAGATAAATGGCGCGCTGAAGTTACACCAATGACAGGTACGCGATTAATGGATGCACAACGTGTTACTGCTGGATACATCCAGCTTTGGTTTGATACGTACGGAAATCGTTAAGTATTTGAAAAAGGTCAAATCTCAGAATAGAGTATTTGGCCTTTTTATTACTACACAGTACATGGAGGTATGAAACGTGAAAGGTAAATTGCTAAAAGGTGTACTTAGCTTTGGTATTGGTTTAGGAGCTTTATATAGTGGATCTTCCGCTCAAGCAGAAATGTCTACAAATCAAAATGATACGTTAAAAGTAATGACCCATAATGTATATATGTTATCAACGAATTTATATCCAAACTGGGGACAAAATGAGCGTGTGGATTTAATTGGGGCAGCGGATTATATGAAAAATCAAGATGTTGTTATATTAAATGAAGTATTTGATAATAACGCTTCAAATCATTTGTTAGGGAATTTAAAGAAAGAATATCCAAACCAAACAGCGGTATTAGGTCGTAGTAACGGAAACGAATGGGATAAAACGTTAGGTAACTATTCATCTTCAACCCCTGAAGATGGTGGCGTAGCTATTGTAAGTAAATGGCCGATCGTTGAAAAGATTCAATATGTATTTGAAAAAGGATGCGGACCAGATAACTTATCAAATAAAGGATTTGTATACACAAAAGTTAAGAAAAATGATAATTTTGTGCATGTAATTGGAACGCATTTACAAGCTGAAGACAGTATGTGTGGAAAAACTTCGCCAGCATCTGTACGTACAAAACAGCTACAAGAAATTCAAGAGTTTATTAAAAATAAAAATATACCAAATAACGAGTATGTGTTAATTGGTGGTGATATGAATGTAAATAAAATAAATGCTGAGAATAATAGCAATTCAGAGTATGCATCGATGTTTAAAACATTACATGCGTCTGTACCATCTTATGCAGGACATACAGCAACTTGGGATGCAACAACAAATAGTATTGCAAAGTATAATTTCCCAGATAGCCCAGCAGAATATTTAGATTACATTGTTTCTAGTAAAGACCATGCAAATCCCGCACGTGTAGAAAATAAAGTGTTACAGCCAAAGTCTCCAGAATGGTCCGTTACATCATGGTTGCAAAAATATACGTATAATGATTACTCAGATCATTATCCAGTAGAGGCAACTATTTCTATGAAGTAGTCAAAAAAGTTTCTTCGTGAAGAAGAAACTTTTTTAATTTGAAAACAGGAAAATCAATCTTTCTTTCCAATATGTATAAGACATATATAGAAGAGGAGAGAACGATTTGGATAGAAGTGTTTTTAAAGAGCTTCCATTACCGTGTGCATTTTTAGATGAAGTGGCTTTAGAGAGGAATATTCAATCGATTATAGAGTTAAGTGGAAATAAGAAGATTCGTATAGCGAGTAAATCGTTACGATCTGTTCCAATTATGAAACGGATTTTAGCTGCAAGTGATCGATTTCAAGGTATTATGTGTTTTTCACCTAGAGAGGCTTTGTTTTTAATTGAACAAGGATTTAATGATTTATTGCTCGGATATCCAGCTTATGATGAAAGAGCTTTATATGAAATTGGTTTGCTAACAAAGCAAGGGCTCATTATAACTTGTATGGTGGATTGTGAAGACCATATTGTTCATTTAGAAAAAATTGCTGTGGAATCTAGTGGGTGTTTTCGCGTTTGTTTAGATATTGATATGAGTAGTCGTGTTTTTCAATTTCATTTTGGTGTGAGAAGATCTCCAGTAAAAGATGTCCAGAGTGCTTTAAAAATAGTAGAAAAGGTGAAGGCATCACCATATTTAATATTGGATGGTGTAATGGGCTATGAAGCTCAAATTGCTGGAGTGGGAGATGATATGCCAAAACAAAGACTTCAAAATAAACTTATTTCGTATTTAAAGAAGAAATCGGTGCTAGAAATTAGCGAAAGAAGAGGGAGTATCGTGAAGGAAATACAAAACCTTGGTATTGAACTAAGGTTTGTAAATGGGGGAGGAACGGGGAGTATAAAAACAACTGAGCAAGATAACTCAGTTACGGAGATTACTGTAGGATCCGCCTTTTATTCTCCTAAACTGTTTGATTATTATAAAGAAGTGAAATTTCAGCCAGCCGTTGGATTTGCTGTACCAATTGTACGTAAACCAGCTCCACATATTTATACTTGTCTAGGTGGTGGGTATATTGCTTCAGGCGCAGTTGGTAAAGATAAAGAGCCTGAGGTTTGGAAGCCGCATGGCGCAAAGCTATTAGCGTTAGAAGGCGCTGGTGAAGTGCAAACACCGGTTTACTATAACGGCGAGGAACAATTGTATATAGGAGATACTATATTGTTTCGCCATAGTAAAGCTGGGGAGTTATGTGAGCGTTTTCCTATTTTGTATCGTATTAAACAAGGAGAAATTATTGGAGAGTATTCAACATATCGGGGGGATAGTCAATGCTTTCTGTGAAGGGACAAAAATGGAGAAATTGGACAGGGAATGTAGAAGGAACTCCGCATTATACGATGTATCCAGAAAGTATACAAGATGTAGTAGAAGTGGTGGGGATTGCGCGAGAAAAGGGAAAGAAAATTCGGGTTGTTGGTTCAGGACATTCTTTTACACCATTAGTTCAAACAGAAGAAATTTTGGTTTCTTTAGATGAATTGAAAGGGATTGCGAATGTTGATGCAGAGAAGATGACAGTAGAAGTATGGGCGGGAACAAAACTACATGATTTAGGGAAATTACTTGAGGCGAAAGGGTATGCACAAGAGAACTTAGGAGATATTGATTCGCAATCTATTGCAGGAGCAATTAGTACAGGGACTCATGGGACGGGTGTTACATTTGGGAGCTTATCAACGCAAGTAGTAGAGATTACAGCCGTTCTGTCTACAGGTGAGAGTATTGTATGTTCTGAAACGGAGAACTATGAATATTGGAAAGCGTTCCAGCTATCACTTGGAATGCTTGGTATCATTGTAAAGGTCAAACTGAAAGTTATTCCAGCTTATTCACTTGTTTATGAAAGTGAAAAACAGCCTTTTTCTACTGTAATGGATAAATTAGAAGAATATAAGAAGAATCGCCATTTTGAATTTTTCATTTTTCCTTATTCAGATGAAGTTCAAGTGAAATTTACAAGTGAAACAACAAGTAAAGGAACTGATTTGAAGTGGCATAAACTAAAGGTCGAATTACTTGAAAATAGGATCTTTTCTTTACTATCTAAAGGGTGTAAGTGGTTTCCTTCTATTAGTAAAGGGGTAAGCCAATTATCAGCCAAGGCTGTACCGAATACAAAAATAATTGGACCAAGCTATGAAGTGTTTGCTACATCTCGTACTGTTCTTTTTTATGAAATGGAGTATAGTATCCCTGCAAAACATATGAGGATTGTTGTAGAAGAGATTTCAAATCTTATTGAAAAGAAAAAGTATAAAGTGCATTTCCCGATCGAATGTCGCTATGTGCATGGTGATGATATATGGCTCAGTCCAGCGTACGGAAGAGATTCAGCGTATATTGCCGTTCATATGTATAAAGGTATGAAGTATGCCGCTTATTTTGGTGAGGTGGAGCAAATCTTTCGAAAGTATGAAGGACGCCCGCATTGGGGGAAAATGCATACATTATCGTATGAACAATTACAAGATATATACCCAGAATTTCATTCGTTTCTAAAGGTGAGGAAGTCACTAGATGAAACAGGAATGTTTTTAAATCCTTATGCAGAAAAGTTATTCATGAGTATGAAAAAAAGCTGACAAATAATCATTTGTCAGCTTTTTTTAGTGTAATTGCATTTCTTGTATGACTGATATGCTCGTAAAATAGTAATTTATCACGGCTAAATACATGCAATAAAACATGAATAATGAATAGGCCGTTAATTACGAATTGGAACAACAATGTAACCAGTAATACTAAAGGCTCTGTAAGATTCAAAATAGAGCTACTAGAAAGAATATAATTGATTCCACCTAAAACAAAATAGAATATACCGTAACGAAGGAATAATTCCTTCATTGTAATACGTTCTGATTTTCCTTTCACGTAAATACGAAGTAATGCTTTTCCAATTGTTCTTCCATTCGTAAAATATGGAATGATAATAAAATAAATAAAGATCGAACACGTAATGAAAATGAGTTCATACACATTTGTGTAAGATTGAATACTAGAAATAAAGATAGAATTTCCTTTGTTTTTAATGACCGGTACAACGATAGATAAGAAAATCCAATCAATTTGCATCGCGATAAGGCGACGAACGAATCCGACTGGTTTCGTTTCCAAATCAATATGACTATCTAATTCGCTTGCTTTCGGAAGGAAGTACGTAAATACTGGTGCGATAATAAAACCAATGATTCCTCCTAATGTATTTAAAAACAAATCGTCGATATCGAATAAGCGATAGGCACAATTATATATACCGTATAATCCAGTCACCTGTGTTAGCTCGAAAAATAGTGAAAGACAAAAAGAAATACAAATAGTCTGTAAGAAACTACGTCGGAAATAATAACGTAAGTAAATACCGAATGGAACGGTTAGTAGAACGTTAAAAGCAACTTGTAAAAATGCAGATTCTTTTAATAAGTAGAAATAAGTAGCTGGTTTCGTTAAAATTGCCGATGTATGATTACTAATCTCTTGTATGAAATAAAATGGTGATAGTTGCATGTGCTGTGTATTAGCAGGTTGTAGGCTACAAGTATCGTACGTTTGTGGTAACGGCAAAATAACAAGAAAATAGGCATTTAATAAGTAAAGTAATAATGAGTATAAAATAAATGAGCGCCATTTATTTAAATAACCGTATTTTCGATAATTAAATATTAAAAAAGGAATTAAGAGAAACATTGCTAAAATAGGAAATAAAATAAATGCTGTTTTTACTGGAAATAAATATGCAGTCAAAATGAAGCTCCTTTCAATAAAAATACGTCTAGTATTATAGCCCTAAAAAGAGTTTATAGCAAAGATATATTAGTTTGAAATAGAAAAAATTACAAATTATATAGGATTTACGTTATACTAAATTTAATATAAGGATATTATAATGATACAAGTTGAGAGAGGGTACATGATATGCAATATGAGCTTTTTTCTGTAAGTGGGGGTCATACTACAACTTTTGAAAGCGCATGGCGTTTTCAAGAGGGGGAACAGGTTTTTGTCCATGATGATAACACAAAACGAAACTTTATTATTATTCGCTTAACACATGATGTATTTCAAAATAATAAACATGTTATTCGCCTGTATTGTCAGGAAAAGAAAGTTTATGCATAAGGAGAAACCTCTTACTGTATGGGGGCAGTAAGAGGTTTTTTATTTCATATTTTAATAGAATGACTTGCTTTAAAGAGTGTAAGTTTCACTTTATCCCGCTATTTGCGGGCTGCCCGTAAACGCCCGATTGGTGAAGGCTAATAATCAGTGGGGGATGAACAAAACCCCCACTGATTAAAGTTTCACTTTATAAGAAAATGATAGTTAGCACACCTACGATAATACAGTAGAAAGAGAAATATTTTAAATTTCCTTTTGCCATAATGTTCATAAACCATTTTAATGAAATATATGTCATGACAAATGTTGCGATGAAAGCAACAATATAAGGTACAAATAATGTATCTAAATTTGGATCGTTTGCAATGTCTGTAATACTTAACAATAAACCACCTAAGCTAACAGGAATGTATAGTAAGAATGAGAAGCGAAGAGCTGTTTCTTGCTTCATACCAAGTAACATTGCTGCTACGATTGTAGCACCTGATCTGCTTATACCAGGAATTAGTGCGCAAGCTTGTGCTAGACCAATAATGATTGCATCTTTCATAGAAAGGTCGCCATCATTTTTTCGTCCACGCAAGTTTCGAATAATCCAAAGGCCGATAGCAGTAATAAGAAGGGAAATCCCAACCATTTTAACACCTTTTAAATAGTGGTCGATATAATCTTTAAATAAAACTCCAATTACACCTGCTGGAATGGTTGCGATAACAAGGTAAATAATAAAGAAAAAATCTGATTTTGCATCTTCTGCTCTTGTGAATATATAAGATAGACCATTCTTTGTTAGACGAATTAAGTCATTTCTATAAATAAGTAATACAGCTAATAATGAAGCTGAATTAACAAGTAGCTCAAAGCTAAACCCTTCTATCTTTAATCCTAGCAAATGCTGTGCTAAAACGAGGTGACCGCTTGAAGAAATCGGAATTGGTTCTGTTAGTCCTTGGAATAGACCAAGAATTAAATATTTCAAAATGTAATAAAATTGTTCCATAACATCCTCCTTGTGTATTAGTCGAAAGAAATAACTTTTCTATTATAACAAAAGAGAGAGTGAATATTGAGAAGAAAATAATATTCGAAATATAATAAAACTCCCTTATTACGTCATAGGGGATTTTTCACATTACTGAGAAACTATTATTTCTTGAATACTTTTTGATAATTGGACATCGACTTTTTCAGCATCATTAATATGATTCATAATAGTAGTATTTAACTTTTGGAACATTTGTTGTGTGTTTGCAAATTCTCTTAATATATCATCATTACAAGATTTTTGGTTTTCGATAGCTTTAATAACATTTGTAGCACCACTTTGTAATGTTTGAATCATCATTAAAATATTTTCAATTCTAGCGTTAGTATCAGCGCTCATTTCTACACCTTCATCAACTAAATGTAAATTATCTTTTGTATTTTCATATGCTTTTTCAATTTCTTCTTGAATTTTTTTCGTTAAGTTACCGATATTTTTTGTACTTTCAGCTAGTTTTCTTACTTCATTAGCAACAACAGCGAATCCTTTACCGTGTTCTCCAGCACGTGCAGCTTCAATACTTGCATTCAACGCTAGTAAATTTGTTTGTGCTGCAATGTTTTGAATCACTTCTACAATTTGTTCAATTTCTTTAGAGCGTTCGCTTAAATGATTCATACTATTAGAAGTACGTTGAGATTGTTCACCTAATCTATTAATTACAATGAGTAAGCGATGAACGGATTCTTTTCCTTCATTAGAGCAATCGATAATTTCTTCAATAGATTGAATTAAGTTTTGCTCTTTTTGTAGCATTTCGTTATTTAATTCGTTGGAATGTGTAGTACGCATAGAAACATTTTCAAAGCATGCGTTCAATTGTTGAATTAAGTTTTGGAGTGTATGATGTTGGTTATTTACAAGTTCGTGCTCTTGCATAACGCTTTTTACACGATTATGGATAGAAGATATAATTTCTTGTTTTTCCACATCTTTTTGTTTTAATTCTGTTTCTAGTTCATGTATATGAGTTTCTAGTTGATCAATTTTATGTTGGAGTGATTTCTTTTGAGTAAACATTTTATTTAATTCAACCGCCTTTAGGATTTTTAATTTCTCTATATTTGGATTTTAGCATCTTTTATAATTTTTAAATATAGTAATTGTTAAATATTTAAGAATCTATTACATTTTATTCACAATTCTCTTTTTTTTGTCATGAAAAATAAACTGTATTTAATGGTTTTGTAAACAAACTGTAAAATAAATCATGTATAACTGTATAAGAAGGGAGTCGGATTATGAACTATTTTAAGCGAATCAGTAGTCTAGTATTAGCAGGAATTATTGTTCTTTCTAGTACAGTCGCTGTAAAAGCAGAGTCAAACGACGAGAAACTTAACAACATGCAACAGCAATTGCAGCAAAACGATGCAGATATGCAGAAGAAAGAGCAAGAGAAGCAAGCTGTTACTAAAGAAATTCAAGGTATCGAAAATGAACTACATAATTTAAATAATACAATTGCAAAAAATAAAGAGGATCAAGCTGCTATTCAACGTAAAATCGATGAAACACATAAGCAGATTGAACAAAAAAAAGCAGATATTATCGTTTTAGAAGATAAAGTCCTAGCTCGTAAGGATATTATGAAAAAACGTATGGTTTCTGTTCAAAATAGCTCAAATACGAGTTTAGTAGTAGAAGTTGTTGTAGAATCAAAAAACTTTGCAGATTTCATACAACGTATGAACGCAGTTACTACTATTCTAGAAGCAGATAAAGAAATTTTACGTCTACAAGAACAAGATCTTCGTCAAATTGAAGAAGATAAAAAAGCGATTGACGAAAAAGAAGCATCTTTAGTAGTAGATAAGCAAAAATTAGCAAAAGCACAAGCTGATTTGCAAGATAACTTGAAAAAACGTCAAGATAACTTACAAACGGTTCAAGCTAAATATAATGCGATTGCAAACCAAATTAATTTAGCAGCAGAAGAAAAAGCAAAAGTTGAAGCAAATATGAAAGCAGTACAAGAAACAATTGCTCGTGAACAAGAAGCAGCAAGAATTGCAGCAGAAGAGCGCGCAAAAGCTGAAGCAGCAGCAAAGGCTGAGCAAGAAGAGTTAGCAAAAGCGAAGGCAGCAGCAGCTAAGCAAAAAGAAGAACAGGCAGCTAAGCCGGCAGAGCCTGCAGCTAAAGATACAACACCAGCTAAGCCGGATCCAAAACCAGCTCAAGGTGGAAAAGAATTTTATGTAACAGCAACTGCTTATACAGCTGATCCATCTGAAAATGGCTATAAACCGGGTGAAATTGTAAAATCTAAGTTAGGACATAATTTGACTGCAAATCCAAACATGAAACTAATTGCTGTAGATCCAGCTGTGATTCCATTAGGTTCTACTGTGTATGTGGAAAATTATGGGACGGCAATTGCTGGAGATACTGGTAGTGCGATTAAAGGTCATATAATTGATTTATTAATGCCAGATTCAGCTACAGCTAATAATTGGGGCAGAAGAAGTGTTAAAGTCACAATTTTAAACTAAAACGAAATCCAACTTTACAATACGTGAAGTTGGATTTTTTTATAAAAATAATGTTAAGTTGAGTTTACATTTTGTTAAGAGTATCATACAATGATAGTGAGAGGTGGTAAATTTGACCATTCATAATAAAGTGAAAGAATTGAGAGCTCGCTTTAATTTTACGCAAAGTGTATTAGCAGAAAAGGTAGGAGTGACGAGGCAAACAATCGCTGCAATTGAAAAAGGGGATTACGTTCCATCATTGTTACTAGCACTGACAATTTGTGATGTGTTCGAGTTAAAGATGGAAGATGTGTTTGTTTTAAATAAGGAGGGGGAAGAGGATGAATAGAATTGGTTTTTCTTATATCGTAAACGTGCTTTATACTGCGCTAGCCTGCTGGACATTTGTTGAATTTTATAGTGTTATAACAGAGTTAGCAGATATAATTAAAAACGAGAAGTTCCCATTTGAAGTATGGTTTAATGGAGTACCATTCATTTTATTATTTATTGGAGCTATTATAGTTACAATTTTTTATAGAATTCAAAAGAAAAAATACAAGAATTTATCTTTTTGGATGTATCCATTATTATTTCCACTAGAAGATGAACGTGAAAAAGCGATTACGGATAAAGCCTGTCGAACAACTTTTGTTTCGTTATGGTATGTGTTACCTTGTGCAGTCGGATTTTTAACTTTTTCGCCTATTATTAATGAATATCTTCCCGGGTACCCACTGTATATTATATTTTCTATTTTCTTTATTCAAATGACAGTTTTCCACATATCCCTATACAAAAATAAATTAGCTTAAAAAGAAACCTTCTTGCACCGGCAAGAAGGTTTCTTTTCAGCTTACACTTGTACATATAGCAATATTATCTTATCATTTTATATAGAGTAAGATTTTGTAACGGAAAGGAATTGTATATGAATAAGCAAAGAATTTATAGTATAGTAGCAATCCTTCTATTTGTTGTAGGTGGTGTATTAATCGGAAAGCCATTCTATGATGGATATAAGGCAGAAACGAAACAGACAGAAAATGTGCAAGCTGTTCAAAAGATGGCATATGAAAAGCATGAGACGGAATTTGTAGATGCTTCAAAAATTAATCAACCAGACTTGGCAGAAGTAGCGAGTGCATCGTTAGATAAAAAACAAGTAATCGGTCGTATTTCAATTCCAAGCATCTCATTAGAACTTCCTGTTTTAAAAGCGTCGACTGAAAAGAATTTATTATCAGGTGCGGCAACTGTAAAAGAAAATCAAGTAATGGGACAAGGAAATTATGCACTTGCAGGGCATAATATGTCAAAAAAAGGTGTTTTATTTAGTGATGTATCAACTTTAAAGAAGAACGATAAAATTTATTTGTATGACAATGCAAATGAGTATGAGTATACTGTTACCGGTGTATCTGAAGTGACTCCTGATAAATGGGAAGTTGTAGAGGATCATGGGAAAGATGAGCTGACACTTATTACATGTGTATCAGTTTCGGATAACTCGAAACGTTTTGTTGTTACGGGTGATCTAGTAGGAACAAAGGCGAACAAATAAAAAAAAGAAGGTTCACTCTTTAAAGAGTGAACCTTCTTTTTTTATCCAATGTTGAGAAATAAAAGAATATTTTAGTTAGTATTTAAATATTTTTCTATTTCTATATAATAAAGTAATGATTCTAGATTTTAGGAGGAACAAAAGTGAAACAGCAAGTAAAAAGACTTCTTTTAACAACAAGTGTAGCGTTATTGGTAGCGCCAATTTCTGCTTATGCACATCCAGGACGTACAGATGCTAATGGTGGACATACGTGTCGTACAAATTGTGAAAAATGGGGATTGCAGTACGGGGAATATCATTATCACAATAAACCAGCTTCTAGTAGTGGTACAACGAGTCCAGCTCCTAGCCAAAATAATAATGGTACCGTAGAAGCTGAAAGACAAGCAGAAGCGCAGCGTAATGCGGAGGCAGAAAAACAACGTGCTGCAGAAGCACAGCGTAAAGCAGAGGAAGAGAGACAGCGCGCTGCAGAAGAACAGCGCAAAGTAGAGGAAGAGAGACAGCGTGTAGCCGAAGAGCAAAGAAAAGCAGAAGAGGCACGTAAGCAAGAGGAAGCCCAGCGCCAAGCTGATATGGAAAAGGGACAACTTGAAGGACAAAAAAATGGAGAGACAGATTTTAAAGTAGGAAAAAATAATGCGGAAGGGCATTTAACTGGAAAATCTGATACATATAAACAAGCATTTACAACTGCTTATACTGCAGCTTGGTCTTTAGAAGAGCAGAAAAAAGAACATCTTGAAAAAGGAAAAGAGCAAGGATTAGCACAAGAGACAATGGATGATAGTCAAATCGCTCCAGAGTTTAAGGCGAACTTTGTAGAAGGTTTTCAAGTAGGAAATAAAGAAAGAACAGAAAAAATTGAAAAAGAGCAGGCGGAACTAGGTGAAAAGGCTGGTAAAGAGTTAGCTGAAAAGAAACCAGGAAATAGTGAGAAAGAAATATATGTGAAAGCATATGAAACTGCGTATGAAAAAGGATATAAGTCTGCAAAAAAAGCAGCGGAAAAGGCTGGATATACATATGCATTTGAAAATTATGATTTGAAAGTTCCTGCTAAGTATGAAAAGAATGAATCATTAAAGAAATGGTTTACTGAAGGGTTTAAATCAAATAAGAAAGCAGCGGAAATTCGAGAAGAAGGTTATAAAAAAGGGGATAGTTGGCTTTCATTTTTCTATAAGAGTTTTGTGCCAAGTGAATATAAAGAGTACAAAAACCTGTATGAACAAGCAATAGAAAAAGGAAAGAAAGCGTAAAAAAAGATGAGGAAAATTCCTCATCTTTTTTTAATCCATCCATTTCACTAATTTTTTAGAAATTGATAATAAAACACAACCTAAAACGATCGCCACAGCGCCAATAACTGTGAATACTTCAGCATATCCAAGTGAAGTTGTGAAGCTTGCAAGCTGTCCGCCTAAAATATTAGCAATACCTGAGCTTGCTAGCCATACTCCCATTAATAAAGAAGCTAGTTTTACTGGAGCAAGAGCACTAACCATTGATAGCCCGACAGGTGATAAGAATAGCTCACCTAACGTATGGAAAAGATACGTAAAGATGATAAATAGTAAGTTTGCTTTTTCTGTAATGTTATGTTCGTCACTACCTGTTTTTAACGTAGCGATAACAAGAACGATATAACCGATACCGAGTAAGATCATACCAAGTCCCATTTTTGTTGGGATTTTCATGTCACCATTTTTTCTAGTTGCCAGTTTCGCCCATAATGCTGAAATGGCTGGGGCAAGTAAAATAATAAATAACGGGTTGACCGATTGGAACCAAGATGTTGGAATTTCCCATCCGAACACAGAACGGTCTACGAATTTGTTTGTATATAATGTTAATGAACTACCAGCTTGTTCAAATCCAGCCCAGAAGAAGACAACGAAGCAAGTTAAAATAACGATAACTGCTGTATGTTGTTTTTCTTTTTTTGTTAATGGTGTATTTCCAGCTGTTTGTTGTCCATCTGTCGTTTGTAAATTGCGAGTTGGTTTTTTACCGATATCACCAAGGAAGCGGTTAGATAGTGTTGTAAATAAAATTTGTCCAATGATCATTCCGATTGAAGCCGCTAAGAAACCGAAACGGAATCCGTAATGAACAACACCGTCTACTGTTGTTTTAAATAAATTTTCTGACAAAAAGCCGCAAACGAGTGGAGCTAAAAATGAACCGACGTTAATACCCATATAGAAAATTGTAAATGCACTATCACGTTTTTGATCATTTTCTTCGTATAATTCTCCAACAAGTGTAGAGATATTTGGTTTGAAGAATCCATTACCGATAATAATAAGCGCTAATCCGAGGTATAGGCCGACCTGGTTTTGCAAGGCAAATAGTGTAAGGTTACCGATTGCCATTGTTATACCACCAATTGTGATGGCTTTTCGTCTGCCTAGGAAACGGTCTGTTAAGTATCCACCGATCAATGGTGTGAAATAACAAGCTCCAGTATAAAATCCGTAAATAGAGAGTGCCCAAGCGGGACTAAACCCAAGACCACCACTTACTAAAGCTGTTGTTAAATATAATGTTAATAATCCTCGTAATCCATAGTAACTAAACCTTTCCCACATTTCTGTAAAGAAGAGTAAGTATAAACCTGGAGGATGTTTCTTTTTTCTTTGTTGTTCTCTTTCTAGTTGTATCGCTGATTCCATGTTATTTTCCTCCTGACACAAACAAAAACAAAGTTAATAGTTTTGTATATTTAATATTTTACTTTATTAACTATTATAAGTCAACGAAGGTTGATTTTTCAGAAGAAATTGGAACAGGGAAATAGCTATAGAATGGGTGTTTCTTTTATGGTAGACTATGGACTATGTTTTCTTTGTAAGGAAGCGGATTACCGCATTTTTTTATGTGTGGAATTGATTTCATGTAAGGTGAAATTGAAGAAGGAGAAAGAAATGAAATTGTTACAGAAAAAAGAAATTTTACTTATTAGTCTTATGCTATTCTCTATGTTCTTTGGGGCCGGAAATCTTATATTTCCACCTTTCCTTGGATATGGAGCAGGAGAACATGTATGGATTGCATTGTTAGGTTTTATTATATCAGCAACAGGTCTTCCTATATTAGGGGTTATCGCTATTGCGAAAGCGGGAAGCTTTCAAACGTTAGCGGGTAGAGTGCATCCTTCATTTGCAATTGTTTTTCCGTGTATTGTGTACTTGTTTATTGGACCTGGTCTTGGTATACCCCGTGCAGGAAGTTTAGCATTTGAAATGGGACCAGGCCAGTTATTCCAAGAATCGGGTAGCGTAGTTTTATTATTTTATACGATTGTTTTCTTTAGTGTTGTTTACTGGTTAAGTTTATCGCCATCTAAATTAATGGGCTTATTCGGAAAGGTTTTAACGCCTTTACTATTATGTATGATTGCACTTATTTTTATAAAAAGTATGTTTACATCAGTCGGTAGTGTGAAAGAAGCCACTGGTAATTATGGACAAGCCCCGATGTTCCAAGGATTTTTAGATGGATATTTAACGATGGATGCGCTAGCGGCTTTAATCTTTGGTATTGTTATAGCAAATGCTTTGCGTGCAAAAGGTATTGAGGATGATAAAGGTTTAGCGAAATATATGAGTATTGCTGGCATTGGAGCAGGACTTTTATTATCCATTATATATGTCATTCTTGGATATGTTGGCTCAATTAGCGGTTCATTGGGTACATTTGATAACGGTGCGAAAGTGTTAGCACAAGTTATGACGACATTATTTGGACAAGGCGGGGTCGTTTTATTAGGTCTTATTTTTACTATCGCGTGTTTATGTGTTTCAATTGGACTTGTTACGTCTTGTAGTCAATTTTTTGCGAGCGCATTTCCGAAAGTATCTTATAAAGTTTGGGCATTTATATTAAGTTTTGTTAGTATGGTTTTAGCTAATTTAGGATTAACGCAAATTTTAAAAGTATCAGTACCGATTCTTGGATTTATTTATCCAGTTGCACTAACGCTTATTATTTTAGGGTTATTCCATAAGTATATTGGAAAGTATGTATACGTATATTCGGTAACGATTGGAATCGTAGCGTTATTTAGTGCGATTGATGTTTTAAACAAAAGTGTACTGATGAATAAATGGACACCACTACTAAAAATTCTTCCGTTTTATTCAGAAGGTGTAGGTTGGATTGTTCCGGCATTTGTAGGTGCCTGCCTCGGTGTAATTGTTAGTATTGCTATAAATAAGAATAAATAAGTAAGAGGTGTTTTCCTATTTCGGAAAACACCTTTCTTTTTTTGGAAAAATAGTATTGAAAATGAATAGACTAAGAGTATGATAAAGGTAATTGGTAATATATAGGTTAAGTGAAAAATCGATGATGAGGGGGGATTGTATGAAGGAGGATTTAAATAAGAAAATAGAAGCGCTCGAAACGGCAATTGAAACGATGCAAGAGACACTTTATGAATTGAAAGCGAAACAAAGAAAAATAGAAGTAGATAAAGTTCAACAAAATGTTAATAAGGAAAAGAAAGAATATATTGAAGCAGTAAGTAATGAAAAGTTACAAGAAGATGTTGTTAAGAAGAGGGAGTCCATGCAAGAGCCAGAGGTGAAACAAGTAGATATATCTGCATTTAAACCAGAACCATTTAATATTATAAAGTTTTGTCAAACGTGGTTACCACGCATATTTGTCGGTATTATGCTACTTGGCGTTATTTGGTTATTTAAAGCAGGGGTGGATGCTGGGTTGTTAACACCAGCGATACGGGTTGTATTTGGTATAGTACTATCTGCCGGTTTGTATTATATAGGAGATATACAAATTAAAAGAGAGCGGCAGGCGTTAGGGTTAGTATTGGCTGGAGGAAGTATTACGGGTATTGTTTTAACGACGTTTGCGGCACATTATTTATATGAGTTTATTCCTGCAAGTATTGCGTTTATTTGCAACATTATATGGATTATTTTAGGTATTTATTTAGCGAAAAGATATAGATCGGAATACCTCGCTATTTTCGTGGCGGTAGGAGCATTTTTTGTTCCTTTCTTGTTAAATAGTACGACTCCTAATACGTATATTTTCTTTAGTTATGAGACGATATTAACAATTAGTCTATTGTGGTATGCAATGAGAAACCGTTATAAGTACTTGTATATGATTTCGTATGTTGTTGCGGCCATTGTCCTATTTGTCTTCTTTGCTGTTATGTCCATATTAGTAGGGAATTTGCAAGTACAGTTAACGGTTGTATACGGCGTAATTCATTTGCTATTATTTTGGCATATGTTTTCGGAGAGAAGTTTTATACAAGAAGCAAGATTGGCGCTATTTAGTGCGAATGCAGTTTCCTTTATTTTAGCTATTGCAAACATACCTGAATTTACAACGTGGGGATTAGTTATAAGTGCATTCGTGCATGCTGTTATGTTCGCGCTTGAATATAGGAAGAATAAACATTCTGTATTTACAAATCTTATATTTGGTTTTGCAATGGGGTCATTTAGTTTAGCGATTTTATACGAGTACAGTTTAGTGAATGCAGCAATCGTATTATTGTTACAAGGTTTCCTCGGTATGGTTACTGCTATTAAAGTAAAGCAAAATATTAAATTGTATGTAAGTGCAACGATTTATGCTATTGGAATGATACAGACGATTTTTAGCCCGTTTGATCAGTTCATTTCAGCGGGCTTTGTCGCTCATGTTATTTTGATAGGAACGTTCTATTATTGCATGAGACAAGCGAAAGAAGTGTTAGCGAGTTTTGGTAAATATGTTTATTCCATAGCGCTCTATTCGTTAATGATCATTGTATTTATTACAATTACTAGGATCGGTGAAGTTCTTTCTACAGATGGAAGTATAATTAGCGTATCTGTATCGTTATTATGGATGGTATATGCGTTATTTGCAGTTTGGTTTGGCCGTTATAGACAGATGAACGAAATATTATATGCTGGCTTAGTCGTATTAGTAGTAACAGTAGGGAAGTTATTCCTTCTCGACCTACCAGAGGTGTCGATGATGATTAGGGCGGTGTTATTCTTAATCGTTGGTAGTATAGGTATCGTTATTTCAAGAATGTTTTTCTCAAAAGAAGAGAAGTGAAAAGAAGGCAATCCATATGCGGATTGCCTTCTTCATTATTTTTTATTAATCGTTACAGTTTCACTATATTTCGCTGTTGTGTTTTGACGTAGACGAAGTGTTGCTTGTCCAGTCGTATTTGGATCAAGTTGTACGTTCACAATTTTTTCAGCAGATCCTTGGTTATTTGTTATGAAAGAGAATGCACTGCTATATCCGAAAGAAGATGGCCAAGTGCCATTTGTGTTTTGAACTTTTGCCACCTGTGTTCCACCAGTTGCGAAGATACCTAAAGAATAATTATTGTACGTTGTATTTGGTAATAAGTTATTTACTTGAATCTTCATTTGGAACACTTCATTGTTTGGTAGAATGCTAGGGTGCGTAATTACGTAATCACTCGTTGTTACTGCACCGTTATAGCCGTATGAACCTGGTTTGAAAGTATTTGTATTGAACCACTGGTAACCTTGACTTGGTGCGCTCCAAGGTTCTGGTTGTGGTTCTGTTGATAAACTTGGTTGTTCAAATGTTTGTAGAGCTGTAGGTGCATCAAGCTGTAAACCACTCACTTGATCTAAGCTTGTAAATGTTTCTTGCTTCGCTAACCAATTCACAATGTTTTCTAATAGAACGGCATCGTTTTCTTCTTTATAACCATCATAAGTTTTCTTTGATTGACCTGAATCTTCACGAACATATTTTGGCGTAGCATCTTCAACAGGAGAAGAATCACCAATAAATGCAGCCTTCCCAAGGCCAACTTTCGAAATAGCAGCATAAGGACCCTCTGCAACGCCACCACCGTTATAAATGCCGCTATCAACAGCATTATTCCATTTTGAAGGATTTTCTGGAAGGTAAACAAGACCTTTTGCTAGTTTAGGATTTGTAATCGCAAGTGTAGAACCAGCATGCATTGCTACAGATGAAACGCCTTCTGTAATTCCGAATGATTGTTCAGGTGAGACAATATTTTTAGCGGAAACGTCACCGATTGCATTGTAGCGGAAGCGAATACCGAAATTATCGGATAGCCAATCAGAGCTTTCTACTCCTTGCATAGCTTGTGAAGTTGTTTCTTCATTAGACATTCCCTTTGCTGGATTATCCCATGCCCCACGTCTATATCCATTGAACACTTCTGAGGAGTCCCAGCGGTTTTTATTACGATCTGCATTATAATGATCGGCAATGAAGAAAATACTGCCGCCATTTTTCACGTATTGTAACATTGCATCTTGCTCAGATTTTTTATAAGGAATATTTGCTTCGGGAACGATAAACACATTGTGATTTTTTAAATCGTCGTATGTAATAGGTGTTGATTTACGAAGTTCTTTTACATGATATCCGTTTTGGGCAATGCCGTTTCCAAAATCGGAAAATCCGCCGTTAATAACCCAGTCAGCTGTCCCAGCCGTTTGACCGTGAGTATTATCGAATAATACTTTCTTCCCATTGTTTTGATTTACAACTTTTGCGGCAATTTCAGGAGCAGGGTCTACAGAGCTTTCGGCATAAGTAGACGGTATGAACGAACTCCCCATACTAATTGTGATTGCTGTTGCTAAAGAAAATGTAATCCATTTTTTATTCTTCATAGAAGAATCCCCCTAATAATAAATATATGTGCTTTAATAATGTAATTTATTTTTCTGTAAAAATAAAGATGGAAAATATAAAAAATATTAAAAGATTGTAAAAATACCGTGAATTTTGTTGAGAAATATTTATATAGACAATAAAAAATCCCTTCCAATCAATAAGGAAGGGATGGCGTGTTTAACTAATTTTTGAATTAGATGATTCATCAATCTTATGAAAACCTTTCATATAATACACGATAGCTAAGCCGATAAGCCAAATTGGCCCGACGATTAATGCGATTCGTGTATCTTCTGAATAGGCCATTATACCTAGTACAAGTACAAGGAAGCCGAGTGAGAAATATGAACTTAATGGGTGTAAAGGCATTTTATATGCTAGCTTATCCTTTTTATTAGTTTGTAATCCTTTACGGAATTTAATTTGAGCGATTAATATAATACCCCAAGTCCAAATTGCACCGAAAGTTGAAATACTAGTTAACCAAGTAAATACTTTTGCAGGAACGAGATAGTTTAACATAACGCCAACGAGTAAAACAATCGCAGTTGCTATAATTCCTTGACTCGGAATACCATTCTTATTTAAACGACCGAATCTTTCCGGTGCTTTCTTTTGCTGTGCTAATGTAAATAACATACGGCCTGTACTAAACAAACCACCGTTACAAGAAGAAAGAGCAGCTGTTAAAACAACAAAGTTAATAATACCCGCTGCCTTTGCAATACCGATTTGCTGGAACGTTAGTACGAATGGACTTCCTTTCTCACCAAATTCGTTCCATGGATAAATTGCCATCATAACGAATAGAGCTCCAACGTAGAATAATAAAATTCTCCAAAATACGTTATCAATTGCTTTTGCAAGTGTCTTTTTTGGATTTTGAGCTTCACCAGCTGTAACCCCGATAAGTTCGACTCCTAAATAAGCGAATAATACCATTTGTAAGGAAAGTAGTAATCCAGAGAATCCATTTGGGAACCAGCCTCCATGCTCCCAAAGATTTGAAATGCCAGTTGCAACGCCGCCATTTCCAAATCCGAATAAAATAATACCAGCACCGACTATTATCATACAGATAATTGTGACAATTTTGATAAGAGCAAACCAAAACTCAAGTTCTCCGAATACTTTTACAGATAAGAAGTTGAAAGCACTCATTAATAAAAGAGCTAGTAACGCCCAGATCCAACGCGGGATATCTGGGAACCAGTACTGCATGTAAATTCCTGCCGCTGTAATTTCCGCCATACAAGTAACAACCCATAAAAACCAATAATTCCAGCCTGTAATATACCCAGCTAGTGGGCTGATGTAATCATTTGCATATTTACTAAAAGAGCCAGCAACTGGTTGTTCAATTGCCATTTCTCCGAGTGCGCGCATAATGAAAAAAATAACGAGTCCGGCAATCATATAGCCTAATAAAATGGAAGGACCAGCTAGTTTAATAGCCGAAGCAGATCCTAAAAATAATCCAACGCCAATAGCTGAACCGAGAGACATTAAGGTAATATGTCGTTCTTTTAAACCACGGTTTAAAGTTTCAGATTTGTTTGTTTGCTGCATAAGAAGAATACCCCCTGTAGAGTGAACGATATTTGAATGCGTTTACTAAATATTTAACTATTTCAAATTATAAAACATTTCTATCTGTTATGCTACAAAAATAATTGTAATGAACTGTACTACATCTATAACTTGTCAGACTTAAACTTAAAATTCTCACTATTAGAGAATATATTGACTCTTCTTTTTATTGATTGTTAAGATTAAGTATTACATTTTCTCACATACTAATAAGAAAAGAATGTGTGATAATAATTCAGGTGTAGGAAGGGTACATAAGTATGTTTCAATTACAAAAGTATAACACTTCTGTGAAGCAAGAAATTTTAGCTGGCATCACAACTTTTTTTACATTTGCGTATATTCTTGTCATCAATCCGAAAATATTATCTGATGCAGGTGTACCATTTGATCAAGCATTTACGGCAACTATTATTGCGACAGTTGTTGGAACGCTATGTATGGCGTTTTTAGCTAACTATCCAATTGTTATTGCTCCAGCTATGGGGATGAATGCATATTTTGCTTATTCTGTTGTTCAACAGGCAGAGGGGATTACATATGTCATTGCGTTTTCGGCAGTATTTGTAACAGGTATCATTTTTCTTTTATTATCTTTCACCTCATTTAGGCAAAAGCTAATTGTCGCAATTCCTGACAGTTTAAAACATGCAATTGCAGGTGGAATCGGATTATTTATTGCTTTTATCGGATTGCGACTTTCGGGTATTATCGTTGACCATCCGTCTAACTTAGTTACAATCGGAGACTTTCATTCACCGGCTGTTATTTTAACTTTAGTTGGTTTAGTGTTAGCGGCGGTATTAATGGTGTTACGCGTTAGTGGTGCATTGTTTATTAGTATGATTGTGACAGGAATTATTGCTTTCTTTACGGGGCAATTAAAGTTTGAAAATAACATTGTCGCAATGCCACATTTACCAGAAGGAATTATTATTTCAAACCCTATCAATGCATTTTCAGATGTAATTCAATACGGGTTGTACGGAGTTATTTTTTCATTCTTACTTGTACTTTTATTTGATACAACAGGTGCTTTACTTGGTTTAATTAAACAAGCAGGTTTAAATGCAGATAACACTGAAAAGCGCTTTGGTAAGGCGTTTATTGCAGATGCAATTGGTGGAACAACAGGAGCTGTCTTTGGGACTAGTCCTACAGCAGCTACAATCGAATCATCAGCTGGAATTGCAGCAGGTGGTAAGACAGGTTTAACAGGTATTGTAGTCGTTTGTTTAACAATTGTAACAGCATTTTTCAGTCCAGTTATCGCTTCCTTATCCAGCGTGGCAGCTATTACAGCTCCTTCGTTAATTATAGTAGGTAGCTTAATGGCACAAAGCATTCGTGATATTAATTGGAATGAATTTGAAGATGCATTACCAGCATTTTTAATATTCGTAGGTATTCCATTAACATCTAGTATTGCAAATGGAATTGCAATCGGATTTTTAGTGTATCCAATCTTAAAAATCGCGAAGAGGAAAGGAATGGAAGTACATCCGTTACTATACTTATTTACAATTTTATTTGGATGTCATTTATTCTTATAATATAGAGATAGGAAAGGGGCTTCTTATGAGAGGTCCCTTTTTTGTGTATAATAAGTTGAAATTTAAACTCTTTTTGCAAATTATAAATTACTAAATGCAATATATATGTTACAATATAAGTGGAGGAGGAACATGAATGGCTGTAAGTAAAATAAAAATCGCACGTGTTCAGTTAGATTTAACGCAGCAACAATTAGCAGAAAAAGTAGGCGTTACAAGGCAAACGATTAGTTTAATTGAAAAGGGGAAATACAATCCGTCTTTAGATTTATGTTTGAAAATTTGTTATGCGGTAAATAAAACATTGAATGATTTGTTTTGGGAGGAAAAGGAGTGATAGGGTGAAAATCGTGAAAGATGAACGTTTAATGATTGAGGGGTTAAAACATATTAGACTAGCTTTCATCTTACAAAATATTGTCATACTAAGTATCGTGTTTTACCGTTATGTTTTGCAAGGGGCAGGATATGAAAGTGTTTCGGATTTATTAATGGTATTTATGGGCGGGATAGTAGTTATTAACTATTTAAACTTAAAAAATTCGGTGGAAGTGTATGAACATACAGGGGGAGTATCTCGTAGTTATTTCATGAAATTATTATTCATTCCAGTAGGGATTGTTATTGGTATTTTAGCTATTTGTATCATTGTAACACCGGATATTTCAATGAAGGAAATTAGTATAACAGGACTTATTATGTTTGCTTGTTTTTTAGTTCCTAGTTTGTTTATATACATATATATGAAAAAAATAAAAAGTGAAGATGAAATATAAAAAGCTTTCCGTACGTTGCGGAAAGCTTTTCTTATATTTTCTTATATTTTTTTATATAGAACTTTATGAAGGCCAATCGGTTCAATTTCAAAGATTTCACCATGTTCATGGAAGCCTAAGCGCTTGTAATAGTCAGTTACAGTAATTCGGCCATTACACCATAAAATGTTTGCGTTACGCTCTTGCAAGATTTGCTCGGCTTTATGGATTAAGGAGCTTCCAGCACGCTGATTTCGGAAGTTAGGTAATGTTGCCATTCCTCGTAGTCGATAATGAATACCAGTTTGGAAGTCTGGATATATTTCTTTTGAGAAGGAAGCGATACTAATAAGTTCATCGTTTATAAATGCACCTAAGTGGAAGGTGTCTGTTTCGTAATCGGAAGGGTATTTACAGTCTTCTAAAGGTTGATTGGGACGCAAAATCGTTTGACGAAATAAATATGTTTCAGACGCATCAATATGTTTCACTGTAATCATAATATCATCCTTTCTTATAAGCCTCTTTCTATAAGTTGTAAGAAGAAATATGCGGGTGCAACGAGAAGTCCTAGTATGCTAGCGGTTCCGAGAAGGAGTGAAAGTACGAGACAAAAGTATTTAATTCCATTTGATTTTTTCCATCCATAACTACAAATTTCAATACTAATACCGATGAGAATAATGGCGACGAGTACTTCTGCTAATAATAAGAGAGCTAAAGTTGAAATAGACATAATGTTATTCATCCTCATAATATGTGATAGTAACATTTTACCATATGAAAATGAAAAAATGCCCCTCATTTATGCGAGGGGCATTTTCTATTCTAATATGTTTTTCATTGTATCAATATGTTCTTTTGAACCCGTTACAAGTAAAGTATCGCCATGCTGTAACTTCGTATCACCATGTGGTATTAATGCTTTATTACCACGGTAAATTTGAATGACAAGTACATCACCTAAAAACGGAAGGCGACGAAGTGCTAAACCGTTATATTTATTACTTCGTAGTTCAACCTCACGTACTGTTTCATTTGCTGTTGTAATTAAGCGAACGAGACTTGGTTTATCAATAAGTGCACGTAATAAAATACGTGTAGAGTTAATAGTCGAGAATACAGCGATATGTTCTTGAGTCGCTTTTTCTTGTAGAAGGGGATCTTCTACACTTGCGATGACGTGTTCAACACCTAATTCTTTTGCATGTTCTGCTAATAATAAGTTTTGTTCATCATCACTTGTCGCAACAACAACACGGTCTGCTTCGAAAGCTTTTTGCTCCATTAAAGATTGAATAGTAATCTCATCTAATTTTACAATAGGGAAGTCATGAGATTTCGCTTCCTCATCATTTATTTTATTCTGGCGTATCATATATAGCGTTACGTCATACTCTTCACGTTTTAAATCAAGTGATAACGGGAGGGTAATTCTACTTGCGCCAATAATAGATACTTTCGATTTTGGTATTTCCACTTTTGGAAACATCTTTTTAAATAATATAGGCGCAAAAATACAAGTAATAACTGCGCTTAAAATAAGAGATGCTGATAAACTTGGGCTAATGATGCCTAGCTTTTCACCGATTTGTGCAGCCGCAATAACTAAAGAAAGTGTTGATGTTAACAAAATAGCACTTCCGAGTACGATATTGCGTGGATACCATTTTTGTAAGACTAATGATGGTAACAGTTTTGAAATAAAGAGTCCCACAATTAAAATTGGGATCATTAGCATACTAGAAGGCTCTTTAAAAATAGACCATACTTCTAGATTTACACCAACCATTACGAAGAAAATAGGGATGAAGAAACCATATCCGATGGAATCGAGTTTTTCAACCATATCTTCATTTGGTGATAATAAAGATACGAGTACACCTGCTAAAAAGGCTCCCAAAATATTTTCTGCCCCAACAGATTCAGATAATCCAACTAATATTAAGATGAGTGCGAAAACAGCTCGTGTATCAATTTGTACACTACCGGCTTTTAAGCTTTCTAGGTATGGAATATTTTTAAAACGTCTTGCGACAAAGTAAATTACAATACCAGCACCGAATAGAAGAAGTAGAAGCCACATGCTTTGGCCACTTTCGGAATTTAATCCGACGAATACAGCGAGTAAAATCATTGTAACTAAGTCTGCAATAACAGCGACTAATAAAATGATTTGCCCGATTGCGGTTTTTCCTAAGTTATTTTCTTTTAATGTCGGTACGACAACACCTAAAGAAATGGTTGAAATAATTAAAGTCATGAACATTGCATTATCTACGAATCCTAGCCATACGAATAGTAATGATAGGGCATAAGATAAAATGAAAATAAATAAGAAGATAATGCTTGCTGCTTGAAATGTGTTTGGTTCGTTTGTCGTATTCTTTTTCCCTTTTTGCTTAAAGATCGAAAAGTCAATTTCTAAACCACTTAAAAACATTAGGAAGATAAACCCTAGTGTTGATAAGACTTGAAGCCACATATCTGGCTCAATGATGTTAAATCCACTTTTACCTACAAAGATTCCTGCGATAATTTCTGCAACAACGACAGGAAGTGCTTTTAATTTAAAGCGTTGTAACAAAAGGGGAACGAAAAACGCGATTGCGACGACAACCATAAGTGATAGAACAGAAGAATGATGTTCCATTGCGTTCTCTCCCTTCAAATAAATATAGTACCTATTTAGCCATATAATAGGTAGAAAAGCAACG
The DNA here is from genome assembly GCF_022664195.1 of Bacillus cereus group sp. BfR-BA-01316. Lineage (NCBI taxonomy): Bacteria > Bacillati > Bacillota > Bacilli > Caryophanales > Bacillaceae > Bacillus > Bacillus cereus group sp. BfR-BA-01316. The sequence continues at coordinate 22,794 of NZ_JAKUGX010000018.1, read as the reverse complement.
GATATGGATTCGATTTCATAAAGAAAGAGTTTTCTTAACATTTGTCATAATAAGTATATTTTTCATGATTCTGTTGTTAATTCCGTAATGTGGATGTAATAGGGGAGAGAATAAAAAAAAGACTGCTGAGGAATCTCAGCAGTCTTTTTCATGCAAATTACATTGAGAAGAAGATCCATACAGTAAGACCAACTGTTGCAGCTGCAACGAAGAAACTGTATATCATTGTAAGAATTTGAATGCTTCCTTCTCCTTCTTTTAAGTGCATGAACATAATTAATTGTAACAACGCTTGCGCAACTGCCATTATGATAATAGTTGTTAATATCGTTGAAAGTGGCAAGTCTGTGTAAAGTGCAACATATAAAGCAAGAAACGTTAGTGCAAGCGATAAAATGAATCCGAAAACGTGTGACCATGGGAATCCGCTATGCGCATGCCCGTTTGCTTGATTATTATTTTGACCCATTTACGCCACCATCCCGTTCAAGTAAACTAGTGTGTAAATAAAGACCCAAACAAGATCAAGGAAATGCCAGTATAAGCTGATAATAAATACTTTACGAGCTGTAACTGGTGTTAAACCTCGTTTTAAAATTTGGATAATAACACAAGTTGCCCAAATGATACCACCTGTTACGTGGGCACCATGCGTTCCAAGAAGAACGAAGAATCCAGATAAGAATGCACTTGTTTGAATCGTTGCGCCTTCACCAACGTACAAAATGAATTCTTCAATTTCAAAGAATAGGAAGCCTGCACCTAAAAGTAAAGTTAGGATGAACCAAGCTAACATTCCTTTTTGGTTGTGTTTACGCATTTCGTGAATTGCGATCCCACATGTAAAACTACTTGTTAAAAGCAGCAGTGTTTGAATTAAAAGTGTTTTAACTTCAAACAATTGCGCTGGTGTTGGGCCATCAGCCGTACGACCAGCAAGGACTAGATAAGAGGCGAAAAGTGTTGCGAACAGCATAATTTCAGCCCCAAGAAAAATCCAGAATCCTAGGATATTCAATCTGCTTTGCTCGGATTGATATTCCAAAGGTAAGCTTTTATCTAAAGCCGCCATGTCATTTCACCTCTCATGCTATATGTTCTGTTTCTTTAATTTCATCAACGCTTACGTAGTAGCCATCATCATAATCGAATGAACGATAGATTAAGCAACCTAAAATACCAATACCACCGATTGCTGCAATCCAGAACCAGCTAAATACTAATGCAAAACCTGCAAGACCGAAGAATGCAGACATAATAATAGGCACACCAGAATTACTTGGCATGTGAATTGGTTTTAATTCATCTGCTGTTGGTGTAATTGTTTCTCCGCGTTTTTTCATGAACCAGAAAGCATCAGCTTCTTTAATTTCAGGAAGTTTCGCGAAGTTGTAATGTTGTACAGGAGAGTGAGTTGCCCATTCAAGTGTACGGCCATCCCATGGATCTCCAGTTGTATCACGTTCACCGTGACGTGCACTCCAAATTACGTTGTAACAAAGAAGTACGAATCCGATACCCATCATTACTGCGCCGACAGATGCGATTTGGTTCAACCAACCCCATCCAAGGCTTTCAGAGTAAGTGTACATACGACGAGTCATACCATCTAAACCTAGGAAGTACATTGGGAAGAAACAGATGTTAAATCCGCTCATAAAGATCCAGAATGTCCATTTACCAAGGCGTTCATTTAGCATATGACCTGTCATTTTTGGATACCAGAATGTGAATCCAGCAAGCATAGCGAATACTGTACCTGCGATTAATACGTAGTGGAAATGAGCGACTAGGAAGTAGCTGTTATGGTATTGATAATCAGCTGCTGCCATTCCAAGCATAACCCCTGTAACTCCACCGACTACGAAGTTTGGAATAAATGCCAATGACCAAAGCATTGGAACTGTAAAACGAATACGTCCTTTATACAGCGTAAACAACCAGTTAAATATTTTAACACCGGTTGGAATCGAAATCGCCATTGTCGAAATCGAGAAGAACGAGTTAACCGCTGGACCTGCACCCATTGTAAAGAAGTGGTGAAGCCATACGACGAAACTTAGTAAAGAAATTGCAACCATTGAGTATACCATCGCACTGTAACCGAATAGACGTTTACGTGAGAATGTACTAATGATTTCAGAGAAAATACCGAATGCCGGTAAAATAACGATATATACTTCAGGGTGTCCCCATACCCAGAACAAGTTGGCCCAGAGCATTGGCATACCGCCGCTCGCCATCGTAAAGAAGTGAGCATCAAATAGACGGTCAAATGTCATTAATGCAAGAGCTACTGTTAATACTGGGAAAGCGAAAATAATGATTACACATGTAATTAAAATAGACCATGTAAACATTGGCATTTTCATTAATTTCATGCCAGGTGTACGCATTTTTAAAATAGTAACTAGGAAGTTAATACCTGTCATTAACGTACCAAGACCTGAAATCTGTAAGGCGATTGCGTAGAAGTTATTTCCTACACCAGGAGTAAACTCTGTACCCGCCATTGGGAAGTAAGAAGTCCACCCAGCATCTGGAGAACCACCGATTACGAAAGCGATGTTGAATAACATTGCTCCAATAAAGAATAACCAGAAACTTAAAGCATTTAAGAACGGATATGCAACGTCACGAGCACCAATTTGTAATGGTACAACGACGTTCATTAATCCTAGAACGAATGGCATTGCCATGAAAAGAATCATAACTGTACCATGTGTTGTAAAGATTCCATTATAGTGTTCAGCGTTTAAATATGTTGTATCTGGGAATGTTAACTGGGCACGAATCATTAAACCATCCATACCACCACGGAATAACATTATAACGGCAGAGATAATATACATGGTCCCTATTTTTTTATGGTCAACAGTTGTCAACCATTCATCCCAAAGCCATCTCCATTTTTTGTACTTTGTTAGTACGAAAAGAATCGCTAATGTCACAAGAACGATAGATGCGTCAGCTCCGTAAATAATCGGGTCACCTGTGACAAAAAATTCATCAAGCTTCACTGTGTTCACTCCAATCTGTTGGAATAATAGCTATTATTTTTTGTTTTTGTAGTAGTTGTAATCACAATATTCAAGTGACTTTGGATCTACATAACTTAAGTGGTGACTAGAGAATGTCATACGACCAACTACACCAGGTTTAACAATATCGTTGTACTTATCTTCTGTTAGTTTAGGAGCAGTTTCTTGTACTTCTTTTACCCACTTGTCATACTTTTCTTTTGTTTTTGCTTCAACTTCGAACTCCATGTGAGTGAATCCTTCACCAGAGAAGTTCGAGCTACGACCTAGGTAAGAACCAGGCTTATCAGCTTGTAAATATAAGTCCATGATCATGCCATCCATTGTATACTTCATACCACCAAGTTCTGGTACCCAGAAAGCATTCATTGGACCTACAGAAGTCAGCTTAAATTGAATTGGTACACCAGCTGGGATGTTTAAATAGTTAACGGTTTCAATTTTTTCCTCCGGATAACTAAATAACCATTTCCAGTTTGCAGATGTAACATAAATTTCAACTGGCTTAATATGTTTGGACTCTTGCGGAACCTCTTCCGAAGCATAAGTTGCTTTAACTGTTGGAATCGATAATGCGATAACGATAATAACAGGAATAATCGTCCAAATGATTTCTAATAATGTGTTACCATGTTGATCAGGTGGCTCATAGTCCATATTCTCTGGTTTTTCACGATAACGAATCAAGATGACTGTAAACAAGATGAATACAATTGCGATAATTAATGACATAAGCACGAATGACCAAACAATTAAATCATACTGTGCCTTTGCAACGGGTCCTTGCGGATTTAATACTGCGAGTTTCTTATCACAGCCACCGAGGAACAGAAGTAATGATAACGGAAGAAGCGAAGCCAACTTCCAAAATGCTTTCTTTAGTTGCACGATTGAAAATCTCCTTTCTCCTTGGATTGAAACTATGCCAATAAAACAATATAAACCTATTAATTTATAGTTGGCAATAGTTTTTGTCATATTGTTAAAAAATAGACACAAATGCACGCTTTTTAAGGTGAATATCATTTGTAACTTGATAACATTGTAAACTATTTTTCAGATAAAAACGTTATTGTGGGAATTTTAAGATAAATAAAGTTATACCAACATATCCAATAAATAGAAAAAAATTATCTTATTATAAGAAAGATTACTGAATTTTTAGTATATTTAGTTTGTTACCTGAGTTATATTTCATTTCTGTTCAAATGTGACAACTTTCCGAATGTTTAACTTGGTATAAAATGTAGCAAATGATCCTAAATGGAATCCCGCAAGAAAGCTACGATTGGAACTATTGGGTAAAGTGGTGTACGGTATTTTAAATCTGCTTGTTCTACTTGTTGATTTATATGCCCCTCCCCCCATATTTTTTTGTATGTGTTAACTAAATTTCATTCGAGACTTTTAATCATTAGTGGGGGTGAAAAACATACCCGGTTTATTTTGTTGTGAACTGAGTATGTAAAGGAAAAACTAACTATGACTAAATACCTTATAATGTTTATTAACATAGTGAAGGAAATACGATTCTTTCACTATGTTAATAATTTTGTTTTTAGTAAAACATTCTAAAAAAGTATATCGTTTTTTCTTTTTATTGAAAATAATTAGAATTTCACAATGGTATTTGTGAATAATAATTCGCAGAATCTTTCTAGCAAACTAGTAAGAAGAAAGGTACAATGATAGAAGCTGCGCCTTTAAAATAATTGATATAATGGAGTTTGGTTTATGATGAAAAAGTTAAAATATATTTTTATTTTCGGTATTATATTTGCTGTCGTGTTTTTTTTCGAGAAAGATAAAATTATGAAAAAGGCACAAGAATTACGGTTAGACCTTTTCTCTGAGATGAAAGAAAGTGCAATGATTACAGAGGTTCCGTTTATTAGACAGTTACCTGAATTACCTAGAGGTTGTGAAGTGACAAGTTTAGCTATGCTACTACAACATAAAGGTGTACAAGTAGATAAGATGCAACTTGCTAGTGAAATTCATCGCGTCCCATTTAAACAAAATGGTTTGCATGGAAATCCTTATGAGGGGTTCGTTGGAAATATTTATACGAAAGCTGAGCCGGGATACGGTGTATATAATCAACCGATTTTTAATTTAGCAGAAAAATATGTTTCTGGAAAAGTAATTAATTTAACGGGCAGAGACGTGCAAGATTTATATAAGGTAATTAGTTCTGGTTCTCCGGTATGGGTAATTATTAATACAACGTTTAAACCATTAGCTGAAAGTAGTTTTGAAACATGGAATACGAGTTCAGGTGAAGTGAAAATTACATATTATGAGCATAGTGTTGTAGTAATTGGATATGATCAAAACTTTGTATACGTAAATGATCCCCTTGCAAACAATCCACGAAAAGCTGTTCCTCGTGCTGAATTTGAAAAGGCATGGGAGCAAATGGGGAAGCAAGCAATTACTATTTTATAAAATGAAAAGTCATCTTGAGATGGCTTTTTATTTTCAAATGTTTATTGTTGAAAATTCTGAATATTCTTTTAAAAGTTAATGGTTCACGCTATAATAACATTTAAATTGGTGAAGAAGGGGAGAAGAGAAATGGATGTCGCAAAGGAACTTGTTTTATCAAAGAATCAGTTGATTGAGTGGAGAAGGCATTTTCATAAGTATCCAGAGTTATCTTTTCAAGAGGAAAAAACATCTCAATTTGTATTCGACATACTTCGGGAAATCCCGTATTTAGAAGTTTCGCGACCTACTAAATATAGTGTAATGGCAAGGTTAATTGGTAAGCAGCCTGGTAAAACTATCGCGGTTCGTGCTGATATGGATGCTCTTCCTATTCATGAAGAAAATAAGTTTGATTTTATTTCTACATATCCAGGTGTGATGCATGCGTGTGGTCACGATGGTCACATGGCAATATTGCTTGGTGTAGTACATAAGTTGGTAGAGGAAAGAGAGAAAGTTAAAGGAGAGATTCGCTTTTTATTTCAACATGCAGAAGAAAACTTTCCGGGTGGTGCAGAGGAAATGGTCGCAGCGGGAGTGATGGCAGGTGTGGATTACATTATTGGTGCTCACCTTTGGGCGTCATTAGAGGTTGGGAAAGTAGGGGTGATTTATGGAGCTGCAATGGCCGCACAGGACGTTTTTAAAATTAAGATAGAGGGAAAAGGTGGGCATGCTGGAATCCCGCACGAAACAGTTGATAGTATCGCAATCGGTGCACAAGTTGTTTCGCAAATCCAGCAAATTGTATCTCGCCTCACGAATCCGTTAGATTCTCTCGTAGTATCTGTTACGCAATTTCACGCTGGGACAACTCATAATGTTATCCCGGAACAAGCGGAGATTGAAGGGACAGTGAGAAGTTTAAGGCATGAATTAAGAGAAGAAACAAAGAAGAAACTTGAAAGGATTGTAAAACATATTACAGAATCCTACGGTGCTAAGTATACATTTTCTTATGAATATGGATATCGACCAGTTGTGAACGATTGTGAAACTACAGAGCTTATTGAACGCACGGCATTACAGCTTTATGGGAGAGAAAGGGTTGTTCGCTTACAGCCAACGATGGCTGGAGAAGATTTTTCAGCATTTTTACAAAAGGCACCAGGGACATTCTTTTTTATCGGAGCAGGAAATAAAGAGAAGGGCATTATATACCCGCATCACCATCCTCGTTTTACGATTGACGAAGATGCATTACCAATTGGAGTGGAAGTCTTCGTGTCATCCATTATGAATTTTATAAGTAAAGGAGAATGAGATGAAGAAAATACACGTGCTAGCACTTATTCCAGTGTTTTGTTTAGTAGTTGGACCAATATTTGCGAATTCAGTTACTCCTTACGTATTGGGGATGCCATTTTTATTATTTTGGGTATTATTATCAGTGTTTATTACGTCTCTTTGTATGGGGCTTGTGTACGTATTCGATCCTGCTAATAAGGGGGATGTAAAATGATAGCATTACTTATCATTATTTTATTTTTATTTCTAGCACTATTTTTAGGGATTCGGGCACAACATGGAAAAGATATGAATTTAGAACAATGGTCAGTTGGAGGAAGAGGATTTGGGACTATTTTCGTTTTTCTCCTTATGGCAGGGGAAATTTATACGACGTTCACATTTTTAGGAGGAAGTGGCTGGGCGTATAGTAAAGGAGCTCCTACATTTTATATTTTAGGGTATGGTGCATTAGCTTATATTTTATCGTATTTCTTATTGCCTCCAATTTGGAAGTATGCAAAAGAACATAACCTCGTTTCACAATCAGATTTCTTTGCGAAGAAATACAGGAGTAAGACGCTTGGGATAATTGTTTCAATTATTGGTGTTATTTCGATTATCCCGTATCTTGTTTTACAGTTAAAGGGATTAGGAATTATCGTTTCGGAAGCTTCCTATGGAAGAGTGACACCTGTTATTGCGGTATGGATTGGTGCTATTGTTATAACTATATATGTAATGGTTTCAGGTATACATGGTTCGGCTTGGACAGCTGCTTTGAAGGATATTATGATACTATTCATCGTTATGTTTTTAGGTATATATTTACCGTATCATTATTATGGAGGATTTCAGCCGATGTTCGAAGCTGTAGAAGCTGCGAAACCAGGGTTTTTATCTTTACCTGAAGAAGGAATGAGTATTTCTTGGTTTGTTTCTACTATTATATTAACGGCCCTCGGTTTCTATATGTGGCCTCATACATTTGCTTCTGCTTTCTCTGCAAAAAATGAAAAAGTATTTAGGAAAAACGCGGCGATTATGCCTCTTTATTCTTTAGTTTTGCTTTTCGTGTTCTTTGCAGGTTTTGCTGCTATATTACAAATTCCAGGGTTAAAGGGAGCGGATGTAGATCTTTCATTATTTCGTCTTGCTTTACAAACTTTTGACCCTTGGTTTATTGGGATTATTGGTAGTGCTGGAGTTTTAACAGCATTAGTTCCAGGTTCCATGCTTGTTATGGCTGCTTCCACATTATTGGCAAAAAATATTTATCGAACAATGGTGCCATCTGCTTCAGATAGACAAGTTGCTAAAGCTGCAAAATTATTTGTGCCTGTAGTAACGCTCGTAGCAGTATTGTTTACATTTAAAGGAGGAGAAACAATAGGGGGCACTTCTTTTAATGGGATACAGTATAGTGACACAACTTTTCCCTGCGCTTGTATGTAGTTTGTTTCCTCGGCAAATTATTACGAAGCAAGGAGCGATTGCAGGGATGGGGATTGGGCTGTTAGTTGTTGCATATATCACCTTATCTGGTTCTACTATAGCTACAATGTTTCCGGGTTTCCCGCAATATATAAAAGATTTGAATGTAGGTATAGTCGCATTGTTAATTAATATTATTGTGATGTTTATAGTTAGTGGATTCACGAAAAGTGTATCTATAAAGACAGACAATATAATAGTAGAAAAGTAACCCGCGTGTTAGAGCTATCTTCGAAAAGAGATAGCTCTTTTTTTGTATATATTTTCTTCTATTAGCGGAATCTAACTAAAAACTTGTTGAAAAGGAAGTTAGGTGGGGAAATTGTTAGAGCTAAAGGGTAACTTGTTTGAAGTTATGAAGGAAATTAGAGATGAGTTAGGTTCACCTAATGATTTAACAATTAGAGAAGTTGCTCTTGCTGGTAGCATTACACGTTGTGCGGTTGTTTTTTTATGTGGATTGACAGATAAGGATAATGTTTATAAATATGTAGTTCGTACACTTCAATATGAAGAAATACCAAATGAAGCAGCTGTGGTTCAGACGTTATTGGATCGTTTTATTTCTATTGCAGAAGTCGGTATGAAGACAACTTTTCCAGATATTATAAATGCGGTTTTAGCAGGAGATACAGTCATATTAATTGATAATATTCAAACGGCTATTGTTGTTAACAGTAGGGCTTGGGAGAAAAGAAGTCTAGAACCGCCAGTGACAGAAGATTTAATACGTGGACCGAGAGTTGGATTAAATGAAGATATTAATGTGAATAAAATGTTAATTCGCCGTGGTTTACGTGATCCGAAGTTACGGTTTCAATCTTATATTATGGGGAAGCGATCGCAGAAAGAAGTAACCCTAGTATATATAGAAGATATTATTAACCCTTACATCGTAAAAGAGCTAGATCGGCGTCTTCAATCAATAGTGACAGATGTCATTTTTGAGACAGGAACGATTGAGCAATTAATTCAAGATAATAATTTGTCGCCGTTTCCGCAGTTTTTAAATACAGAAAGACCAGATAATATAGTGGCTGCATTGGCGAAAGGGAAAGCGGCCATTTTAGTAGATGGGTCACCATTTGCTCTTATAGCTCCACTAGTGTTTGTTGATATTTTTCAATCTGTAGAAGATCATTATGAGCGTTGGGTAATTGGGACGTTATTAAGAATTTTACGTATGGGATCAGGTATCGCTGCTGTTTTATTACCTGCCATGTACGTAGCGCTTGTATCGTATCATCAAGGGCTTATCCCATCTAAACTAGCTTATTCTATTGCGGGAGCGAGAGAAGGGGTGCCATTTCCGGCATATATAGAAACGTTAATGATGGCATTAACGATGGAATTAATAAGAGAAGCTGGAATTAGGCTTCCGAAACCGATGGGGCAAACAATTGGTATCGTAGGTGGTCTTGTAATTGGAGAAGCGGCAGTAAATGCGGGGATTGTAAATCCGTTTTTAGTAATTATTATTGCAGTTACCGCAATTGCTACATTTTCACTTCCTGTATATAGCATTACGATCACATTTCGAATTTTACTTTTCGTCTTCGTGTTAGCTGCAACTGCTTTTGGGTTGTACGGAATCATTTTAGCTCTTATTGCACTTGCGGTTCATATTACAAATTTAAAGAGTGTTGGGGTTCCGTATACAACACCTATTGCTCCTGCTTTTTATAAAGATTGGGAAGAAGAATTGGTTCGCCTACCAAAATCAATGTTAGAAGAGAGACCAGAATATTTACAAACGAAAGACTCTACATTACGTCCAAAGGAGCGAGAGTAATTGAAACCATTTGAATATGGGGATGAGGAAATTGGATCTCGGGAACTTGGTTTTGCGGTATCGTCAACAATTATCGGTATAGGTGCATTATCTATGCCTCGAGATATTGCTATGCAAACTTTATTTTCAGACGGTTGGATTATTTTGCTTTTGGGTGGATTGATATGTGCGGTTTTAGGTTGGTTTGTAACGAGGGTAGCTATTTTATTCCCAAAACAAAACTTTGTTCAATATACAAGTGCGCATTTGACGAAGCCTGTTGCATACACAATTAGTAGCATTTTAGTATTAACGTTTGCTGCTTTGACAGCATATGAATCGCGAATGATTGCAATTATTTCACAAACGTATTTATTTAGTGATACACCAGTACAGCTACTGTCTTTTTTCTTCTTATTAGTTGTTATTTATGGAATAGCAGGATCGAGAGCAGCTTTATTAAGGTTAAGTGTTCTATTCTTACCTATCGTGTTAATTGCAATAGTGTTGCTTTCTTTATTGAATGTGAATTTAATGGAAATAAACAATTTACTACCGGCTTTTCAAACGAACGTAAGTCAATATGCTGTAGGAGTTAAAAACTCTGTTTTTACGTTTATTGGATTTGAGGTAGCTTTGTTCTATGCGGTGATGTTAAATGACACAGCAAAAAAAGCACCAATGGCAGTTGCGAAAGCAGTAATGGTAAATGTGCTGTCGTACATTTTAATTTATGTAACTTGTATTAGTGTTTTTACATATATGACAACCCGTGGATTGACGTATCCAACAATTGAATTAGGGAAAGAAATTGAAATTGGTGGAGGGTTTTTAGAAAGATTTGATGCCATTTTTTTTACTACTTGGATTATTACTATTTATAACACTACAGCAATGTATTATGACATCGCATCTTTATTATTTTGCGCTATGTTTCCGAAAGTGAAGAAACATATTTTCATTTTTGTAAGTGCCCCGCTTATTTTTATGTTGAATATGATACCTAGTAATTTAAATGCTTTGTCAAGTTATGGGACTTATTTAGCTTGGATAGATATGGGGTTTGTCGTGCTAGCGCCTTTGTTAGTTTTTATTGTATATAAAATAAAAAGAAGGAATGGTAGAAATGAAACACCTTCTTAAAATTATAATGGTTATGGTTCTAGCTGGATCTATCAGTGGGTGCTCTGAGCTAGAAGAAATAGAAGAAAGAGGATTTGTAGTAGGTGCAGCTTACGATATTGTGAAGGTAAAGAAATCAAATCCAATTATGAAAGGGACGTATCAGATGGTACTTCCCAGTAAGTTAGCGCAACAAGGTGGCCAAGGCGGTGGAGATAGTGAAAATTATATTAATGTTAGTGCGAAAGCAGATAGTGTCTTTGAGCAAATACGAATTATCGCTAAAAAAATTAGTCGTTCATTATTCTTTCCGCATATACAAGTGATAATTTTTTCTAAAGAATTACTTTCGAATCCATATGTTTTACAAAATACGTTAGATGTATATATTCGCGATCACGAGATGAGAAGAAATATTCGTTTGTTCGTTTCTGAGAAAAATGCAGAAGCTATTTTAAAGCAGAGTGCCAAGCCTGAGAACTTACCGGCGCAGTATATTGATATGTTAGCTGAACATCCTCCGAAAAATGCCCAAATGATTGAGGCTGCAAGAATTGGTGAGGTACAGCAAAAAATGATTGCTAACCAAAGTTTCGTATTACCTATTCTCGAACTAACAAAACAAGGGGTACAAATGAATGGGGCAGCGCTGTTTCGTGGGAAGGATAATAAGTGTGTAGGCAATTTAAGTGGAGAACAAACATTAGGAATGAATTATATAATAGGTAAAAAAATTGGAGGTTTTTTTACTATCCGTAAAAAAGACCAGCTTATTACATATGAAATTCATAAGATGCACCGAAAGATTAAAGTATCTACGGAAAATGCTACAAAACCGAAGTTTGATATTCATTTATCTTTGGAAGGGACATTAGCTGAGTTGCATTTTAGTGATCATAAACAAATTATGAGTGAAAATCGATTAAAGAAAAACATCGCGGAGGGAATGGAGAAGCGCATCCAAAAATCGATTAAGCTTGTTCAAAAAAAATATAAGGTAGATGTATTAGCATTGGGGGAAGTATATAAGCGACATAATTATAAAGAGTGGAAAAAGATAAGTAAGAATTGGGATCAAGGCGAAAATTACTTTAGTAACGCTGAAATTACTGTTCATGTTCATCCAACAATTGAACATTCGGGTTCTGCTTTACCAAAGAGAGTGAAATAAGGGTGATTAAATTTGTTTACTGGATTAGGAATTAGTTGCACGATATTAATGGCGGTTCTTCCAGGGGCCATATACTTTATTCATAAAAAAATCACAACGTATGGAGCTCAGCCGTGGAAAGAAGAGGCACAAAAAAAGAAACCTGAATAAGTTTTAGGTTTCTTTTGTGCACAAAGCATATGTTGAAGGGGGATACCTTCTATGTAAGCTTTGTTTTATCCCGCTATTTGCGGGCAGTAAGACTTCCACCTAAAAAATTCGGTGGAAACAAGGAAGTTAGATAGGAAGTCAACTGCCCGTAAAAGCCCGATTGGTGAAGGCTAATACTCAGTAGGGGATAGAGCACCCTACTGAGTAAAGTTTCACTTTATAAAAGCCCTAACCAATGTACCAATTGTGTAGAGAGGAATGTAACAACAACGGCAATAACAGTAGGGATTGCGAACGATAAGAATGTCCATTTTGCACTTTTTGTTTCTTTGTATATGTTAACTAGTGTTGTTCCGCATGGGAAATGAAGGAGTGAGAACAACATTGTGTTTAACGCAGTTAGCCAAGTCCAACCGTGTTCTAAGAATAGATTTTTAATTTGATTAAAATCATCTATTTCAGTTAAAGCACCAGTTGATAAGTAAGACATTAATAAAATTGGGATAACAATTTCATTAGCTGGTAGCCCAAGGATAAATGCCGCTAGAATAAAACCATCAAGTCCTAGTAATTTAGCGAATGGATCTAGGAAGTTTACGAAATGCATAAGTAAGCTGGTGTCACCGACAAAAATATTAGCAAGTATCCAAGTTAATACAGCGGCAGGTGCAGCTACAATTACAGCTCGTTTTAAAACATATATTGATTTATCGAGCGTTGAACGCACAATTGTATTCCGAATTTTTGGTTTACGGTATGGTGGTAACTCTAACGTATAGTGAGTTGGAACGCCTTTTAGAGCAGTTTTTGATAAAACCCAAGAAACAGTTAAAGTTACAATAACGCCAATTACGACCATTCCAACGACAACGCCGGCAGTAACAAGTGTTTGCATGCTGCCTGTATATCCAGCAGCCATAAATAATGAAGCCATTAAGATTAATGTAGGCCAGCGTCCATTACATGGGACGAAGTTGTTTGTTAAAATAGCAAGCATACGCTCACGTGGTGATTCGATAATACGTGTTGACATAATAGCGGCAGCGTTACATCCAAACCCCATTGCCATAGTTAAAGATTGTTTCCCATGCGCGCCAGAGCGTTTAAATAAACGATCCATGTTAAACGCAACGCGTGGTAAATATCCATAGTTTTCTAATAGGGCAAACATAGGGAAGAAGATTGCCATAGGTGGTAACATAACGCTAATAACAGCTCCGGTACCACGGAATAAACCAAGTATTAAAACGCCATGTAGCCATTCTGGTGCATGCATTGCTTGGAACCAAGATGTTAAATATCCTTCGGCCCAGCCAAAAAATTCAGCAATCATCTCGGATGGCACGTTAGCACCGGCGATTGTAAGATAAAAAATAATAGATAAAATACCGAGCATAATTGGAAATCCCCAAATAGGAGAAGTGAAAATCTTATCTAATCTTTCTGAACGATATAATTTATCAGTATTCGTATATTGGACAGCTTCTTTACATATACTTGCGGAGGTTCGATAAATATCTCCGACAATATCATCTCGTATGTCCTCTTTTGAAAGTGTTTGTGCATGTTGAACAATATAGTCCAGCGGAAGATCCTTACTGGCTGAGTGAGATTCCATTTATTACGACCTCCCTTACAAGTGGTTCGTTATGATGTTTTTGAAGTGTAGTTAAGGAATTTTTATCTCCATCTAAAATACGTAACGCAATCCAACGTGCTGGATACGTATTGCCGAACACTTTATAAATTTGTGGTTCTAATTCTTGAATCATATTTTCAATTTTTTCATTATAAGTAATTTTAATTGGTGTTGGAATGAGTTTTTTAGTTGCTACTTTAGCAATGACGCTTAGTAAATGTCCGATACCAACTCGGTTTCGGGCTGAAATTTTAACTACCGGTACACCAAGTGATTTTGCTAATTTCTTTTCGTCAATAATGATTCCTTTTTTCTCCGCTTCATCAATTAAGTTAATACAAATGACCACATCGTTTGTCATTTCCATTACTTGGAGTGCTAAATTTAAATTTCTTTCCATTGCAGTTGCGTCTATAACAACTACAGTTACTTCTGGTTTTTCAAATATAATATAATCTCGTGCGACTTCTTCATCCGCCGAATTTGAATACAGTGAGTAAGTTCCAGGTAAATCTATTATTGTATATATACTTCCGCTATGCTCATATTCCCCTTCAGCTTTTAAAACAGTTTTCCCCGTCCAGTTTCCAGTATGTTGTTTTAAGCCTGTTAAAGTATTAAATAATGTACTTTTCCCGGTATTCGGGTTACCAGCTAATGCAATGCGATGGTTACTCATCTGAAATCATCTCCTATTAATACCCCGAAAATAAGGGAGCTTTCTTCACTACGCAGTGCAATAGTTGTGTTGCTTACTTGATAAGCGACTGGGTCTCCAAGTGGGCTGCGTTGTAATACTTTAATTATCGCTCCAGGAAAAAAGCCTAAATCTAATAAACGTCGTTTCATAGTTCCTTCTAATTGTATCTTCTCAATTTGTACAAATTCCCCTGTTCTGAATTCGGAAAGGGGTTTAGTATTAGCCGATACCATAAAAGTTACCTCATCTCTATATTTTTAGTTTTAGTTTAAAAAGTTTCCTTAGGTAAACTTTTTGATACTAATATAGTAGACTACATTTAATGATGCTGTCAATTAGTACTTTAAAAATATTCAAATATTTTTAGAATTGTTCCAATTTATTTAGTTGTACCGAAAAATATTACTGGAATTCTTCTTAATGTAAATAAAGTAAGAGTGTAAAAGCTTAAAAATATAGGGGAATTGTAAATGTAGTTTTAACCTAAAGGGAAAAATACAGAAAAACATTTACATTGAATTTACATTGTTAAGATTAAATTTACAATACTGCGTGTTTAGTGTGGGTTTTGTTGGCCTTTTCAACTGTAAATGTTGGAATGTCTAGCTTTTATGGGATGTTACCTCCATTTACTTAAACTTAAAAATTGCTTAACACTCACATAATATTGTTGTCCTACAATGAATTTGTGTTCGAAAGAAGATGAATTCGAAAAGTGATAATCCAAATGGGGGTACAAGACATGATTATGAAAAAGGGTATTAAATTTTCTTTAGCGGCTTTAGTTGTTGCAGGTGCATTAGTTGGATGTGGAAAAGCAGAAAGTACGGATAATAAGGAAGCTGCTAAAGGTAGCGATGCAAAACAAGAATTATCAGGTACGATTGCAGCGGCTGGCTCTACAGCTCTTCAACCTCTTGCGGAGGAAGCTGGAAAGAAATTCATGGAGGAAAATTCAAAAGTTTCTATTCAAGTTCAAGGTGGCGGTAGTGGAACTGGGATTAACCAAGTAGCATCTGGTGCAGTACAAATTGGTAATTCGGATGTTCCAGCTTCAGATAAAATAAAAGATGCTGAAAAAGCAAAAGAATTAGTAGATAACAAGGTAGCGGGTATCGCATTCGCGCTTGTCGTAAATAAAGATGTAAAAGTTGATAACTTAACAGCAAAACAAGTACAAGATATCTTCACTGGAAAAGTGACAAACTGGAAAGAGTTAGGCGGAAAAGATGAAAAAATCAATGTAATTAATCGTCCAGCTTCATCTGGTACACGTGCTACATTTGAAAAAACAGTTATGAAAGAAGCTAAAATTAATGATGGAACTGGTACAACACAAGATTCTAACGGTGCAGTAGAGCAAGCGATTAACTCTACTCCAGGTTCAATCAGCTATTTAGCAATGTCTTACATGGTTGGCGATAAAAAAGGTGCATTGCAAACTGTGAAAATTGATGGTGCTGAACCGAAAGTTGAAAACATCTCAGCTGGTAAATATCCATTCTGGTCTTACGAGTACATGGTAACTAAAGGTGAGGCAAAAGAAGCGACAAAAGCTTACATTGACTATGTAAAAGGTAAAGATTTCGAAAAACAAGTAGAAGATATGGGTTACATCCCAATGTCTAAATTAAATAAGTAATAAAATTTTATGGGGCTGGCTGCAAGGCCAGTCCTGTTCATTTCAATCTATGAAGTGGGGTCTGTCCTGTGATGAAGGGGAAAAAACAAATTAATTACGTAAAGAGTGAATATATAGGTAGATCACTTGTTACGTTTTGCGGTATTTTTATTGTTTTTATTACATTAGCTATTATTGCGTTTATTTGCGGCAAAGGAATTCAATCTTTCACGCAAAGTGGTATCTCATTTTCTGAGGTGTTAACTTCGACAAAATGGAATCCAAATGCTGATCAAGGCACGTATGGTGCTGTAATCTTTATTGTTGGTTCGACGCTTGTGTCGTTAGGTGCTGTTGTCATTAGTGCACCAATTGCTATAGCTCTTGCTATATTCATGAATTTAATTTCGCCGAAGTTTGGGAATAAAGTATTAAAGCCTGTTTTAGAATTATTAGTCGGTATTCCATCAGTTGTATACGGATTATTAGGGGTTACGATCTTGGTTCCTCTATTACGTGATTCGTTCGGTGGAGTAGGCTTTAGTTTAATTGCGGGTATTATTGTCCTGAGTATTATGATTTTACCTACTATTGCTAGTATTGCCTCTGATGCAATACGCTCTGTTCCGTTTGATTACTTGGAAGCTTCTTACGGTCTAGGATCGACGAAATGGCAAGCGATTAGCCGAGTTATTGTTCCTGCTGCAAAACAAGGGATTTTAACAGGTATAGTTTTAGGGTTAGCGCGTGCTTTTGGTGAAGCGTTAGCGGTTCAAATGGTAATCGGGAACACGATTAAATTACCGGAAGGAATATATAGTCCAACAGCAACGTTAACTGGTATTCTGACAATGGATATGACGAATACATTGAACGGAACAGCTTGGAACAATGCGTTATGGACGTTAGCAATGATTTTACTTGTTATTTCATTCCTGTTTATTTTAGTAATTCGAGCGATTGGTCAAAGAGGTGAGCGATAATAATGAATGCAAGAACGGTAAATAAAGTTTGGACAGGTATCTTTTATGCGGTTGCAGCTTTAGTTGTAGCTTTGCTGGCTTTTTTAATGTACGAAATTCTGCAAAAGGGATGGGGATTTTGGGATCCTAGTTTCTTATTCGGAGAACCGAGTAATACAAGAGCTGGTGGGGGAATTGGTCCACAGTTATTCAATTCTTTCTACATGCTTGTTATAACGCTTATTATATCTATTCCTCTTGGATTAGGTGCTGGAATATATTTAGCGGAGTATGCAAAACAAGGTCGTTTTTTAAGTTTTGTTCGTTTATGTATTGAAACAATGGCGTCTTTACCTTCTATTGTTGTTGGACTATTTGGCTTATTAGTATTTGTTACAATGACAGGCTGGGGATATACAGTAATGGGTGGAGCGCTTGCTTTAACTATTTTGAATTTGCCTGGTTTAACACGTGTTTGTGAAAATGCGATTTCTGAAGTTCCTCATAATGTAAAAGAGGCGAGTCTTGGACTAGGTGCTACGAAATGGCAAACAATTGCCCGTATCATTATCCCGTCGTCGTTACCACAAATCATTACAGGTATTATTTTAGCGGCAGGCCGTATATTCGGTGAAGCTGCGGCGTTAATTTATACTGCGGGTTTAACATCACCTATTTTAAATTCAGCAGCGGACTTCTCGAGCCCTGCGCATCCTTTAAATCCATTTAGACCAGCTGAAACGTTAGCTGTTCATATTTGGAAATTAAACTCTGAAGGGATTATCCCAGATGCGAAGTTAATTGCAACGAAATCTGCAGCTGTATTAATTATTATGGTATTACTCTTTAATATCATTTCTCGTTTCGTAGCATCTGTATTACACAAGCGTTTTACAGGAACGAAAAAAAGTCGTAAAACGACGAAGAAGGTAAAAGCGGCATAAGTGGCAAAGGAGAACTCTCTATTTATTAAGTAGGGAGTTCTTTTTGTATTTTAATATAGAAGGAATGGACGTAACGATTGTAGAATCTGTAATTGATTATATAGATGAATAGGTGCGAATGAGGGAGCGGGGTTAATTTGTTTTTTCTGCAAATGTCAGGTTTTCCTGGATCGGGAAAATCAACAGTTTCTAAGTATATAGCGAAGTTAACAGGTGCTGTAATTGTAGATCATGACGTTTTGAAATCAGCATTGTTAAAATCATTAGAAATGAAAGGGATTGAACCAAAGACTGTTGGTGGGGTATCGTACGATGTCGAATGGGCACTGATTGATTCTTATTTAGAACAAGGGCATAGTGTTATATTGGATAGTCCGTGTTTATATGAAGGTATGGTTGAAAAAGGTATCAAACTGTCTAATAAACATGATGTAACATATAAATATATTGAATGTTACCTTAATGATATGGAAGAGATTAATAATAGGCTGCAAACACGTAAGCGCATGAGCAGTCAAATAGGAGAAGTGGAGTCGGAAATAGTCTTTAAAAAATGGTTAGATGGTAGTAAAAGACCTTCAAATAACGAATATCTTATTGTAGACTCTGCTCAACCTCTAGAACAATATGCGAAAAAAATGATGGATTATATGAGTAGGTAGAGAAAAGGCTTTATCTTCATTTGTGAAGATAAAGCCTTTTACTTTTAAATGTCAGGTGTTTCTGTAGATGTGCTTATTTTTCTGCGGGAGCGTCTTTTTCTCCCGATTTTATCTAATAGTTCATACATAACGGGAACGACTACTAATGTAAGAACCGTTGAGACTGCCAAACCACCGATTACAACGACGGCCAGACTTTTGGATACCATACTTCCTGCTTGAGATTGACCGAATAGGAGTGGTAGCATAGCGACGATTGTTGTTATAGCTGTCATAATAATTGGGCGCAATCTAGTAGATCCAGCTTCTAGTAAGGCTTCTCTTGTTTCCATACCGTTTTCCCGATTTTGTTGCACTCTTTCTATTAATACAATAGCGTTTGTAACGACAATCCCGATTAACATTAATGCGCCGATTAATGAATTTACGTCAACAGGTGTTCTTGAAATGATTAATCCTAAAATACCACCGACAGCAGCTAAAGGTAAAGAGAATAAAATTGCGAAAGGAGCACGTGCTTGCCCGAAGGTGATAACCATAATTAAATATACAATCCCAATTGCAATCCCCATAATTTTGAATAAATCTGTGAAGTTTTCTTGCATAGACGCGGTAGCACCTGCGATATTTACTTTTGCTCCGTTAGGTAAATCTAAGTCGGCTATAGCCTTGTTTACTTCTGCGCTTACTTTACTTAAATCTTCACTTGAAGCTTCTGCAGTAATTTGTATCGTTTCTTTCCCATCTTTATGGAAGATTTCTGTTTGAAGTCGCTTTTCTGAAATAGTTGCAATGTCTTTTAAAGGAATTGGTCCGTTAATAGGTGATAGTATGTTTGTATTTAAAATATCTTCTTGTTTGTTAATGGATGCCTTTTTATGTTCTATCATAATAGTTGTTTTTTCATTATTGATTGAGATTTCCCCAATAGGAGATTTCTTCATAAGGAATGATACTTGTTGTGCTGCTAATTCTGGTGTTAAACCGAGTTGTTCCGCTTTTGTTTGATCGATATGAATTTGCCATTCTTTTTTAGAGTCTTCTATATTTGTTTTTACTTTAGAGAGATCGTCCATACTTTTTAGTTTTGTTTCGACGATGTTAGCGGCCTTTTTTAAATTTGTTTCGTTAGTAGCAGTTACGTTAAATTGTAAGTTGTTTCCGCCTCCAGAGTCAGAGTAACTAGTTTTTATATAATCAAGTTCAGCTGGTTCAAAAGCATTATGCTCTTTTTTTAATTCTTTAATATATTGGTCGATATCAGATCCCTTTTTAAAGACTACAAATATAGTTGCAAGATTGTTTTTAGTTGTCTGTCCCCATTGTGCATCTTCTGCGCTAGATCCCATTCGCAAAATAACATCTGTTACATCAGAATTAGAGAGTAGTTTCTTTTCAAAATCAAAGGCTTTTTGTTTTTTAGCTTCAGAATCATAATCGGTTGGAAATGTCATGTTAACGGATAGCATTGTATCGTCCTCAGACTTTATGTTCGCTTTCGGTAGTAATATGTAGGCTGCAATGGATCCTGCAAACAATAAAAAAGAAGTGAGTAGAATGATAAACTTATGAGAAAGAGCCCACTTTAATGTAGCGACATATCGCGGTGAAGAATGTGAATTGCGACGTTTTGTTTTTTTGAGTAGTAAAAAAGCCATAAGTGGAACAACTGTTAACGCAACGACTAAAGAAGAAAGGATAGAATATACAACTGCTAATACCATAGGTAACATTAGTTTACCGATTACTCCTGACACGAGGCCGATAGGTAAAAAAACGGCGACTGTTGTTAAAGTAGAAGAGGTAATTGCGACTGCGACCTCTTTGGTTGCTTCAAGAATAATATTTTTAGAGAAGGTTTCTTTTTGTAAACGACGGAAAATGTTCTCGATTACAACGATACTATCATCGACGAGGCGTCCCACGGCAACGGCTAAGCCGCCAAGAGTTAGAATGTTAAGTGTGATGTTAGATTGATGGAGTAAAAATAGTGTTAATAAAATAGATAATGGAATACTAACGACAGCGATGAGTGTTGTTCGGAAGCTGCGTAAAAAGATTAAGATAATGAGAGTTGCAGCAATTGCCCCGAGGATTACTTCTTTTCCCATACTAGTAACAGCATTTTCAACTTGCTCATGAGTTGAAGCTAGAAGTTTAATAGAAAACTGATCTTTATATTGCTTGCTTATATCTTTAATCTTTTTATCAAGCTCTTTTCCAATTGCAACCGCGTTTTTACTCGGCTCTTTCATGATGACTAATCCTGTTCCTTCTTCTCCGTTTATGTGCGAGATGGTATCATGATGTTGTTTTAGTTCAATTTGAGCGACATCTTGTAACTTTACTTGAGGTGTAACGGTAATATTTTTAATGTCATTTACATTTTTTATATCTCCGATGACACGAAGGTTGTATTCTTCCTTATTAACGGTAATTGCTCCGGCTGGAGTGGAAGTTTCTTTTCCTTGTAAAACTGCTAATACTTGCTCTGATGTTACATTTTTATCTTTTAGTTGGTTAGGGTCAAGTACGATGGATAATTCGGAAGTTGATTTTCCGAAAAACATAACATTGGCAACACCATCAATGCTTTCGAGTTGTGGTACGATTTCTTTCTCGATTTGTTTTTCGTCAGCTTTTGAAAATCCGTTCTGCTTCTGGATGGTAATTTGAGCGAGTGGAATCATAGAAGTATTTAATTGGCTAACTACAGGCTTAGTTACAACTTTAGGTAATTTAATTGTATTAATTGCTTTTTCGACTTCGCGTGCCGCGTCTTTCATATTTGCCTTGGATGTATATGCAATGTCGATGCGTGATAATCCCTCGTGTGTGGAAGAAGTGATGCCATCGATATGTTCTAAATTACGAAATTGTTTTTCAAGGGGATCAGTTACGTCCTTGGTCATCGTTTCAGCATCAAGCCCTTGTGATAATGTCGTGACAGTTATCACTGGGTTATCGATGCTTGGTAAAAATTCCATAGGTAATTTAGAGCCGGAATAAACGCCGAGTATGGAAATGAGAAAAACCATGATAATAATAGCGGCTCGGTTTTTTAATGAAAATTTTGTTAACCTATCCATAAGATAATTCCTCCAGTAGTTTATTTATAGTTTTGTGGGCACTTTCTTACTATATAACAGAAAATGGATATCTTTCATTAATTAAATGTAAAAAAATTCTAACAATAATCTTAAGTTAATATTTCGAGGGGAAGTTCGTTATTTGTGGAAGTAAAATTCCTGATTGGAGAGAAAAATCATTAATTAAAGTTTTGCTCTAGTATAGTGGCCTCGTTTTTTGTTACTCTACATTTAAATGGTTATTTGTCCTTCTTAAGTAGAACTGTGGTAATTGTAAAATTTAAAAAGGAGAGGACTAAAGGTTAGGGAGTTGTTGTGAAATACCGCCTGGTTGATGGTAGTGTATAGTAACTTGTATACAATCAAAATGGATGTTTTCAGTAGAAAGGATAATGGTTCTTTCTATGGAAGAAAGTAGGATAGATAACTTTTTGTATTTTTTTTATAAAAAATACTTGTTATTTAAAAATCATGATGGTATATTAATAAACGTCGCTGATGCGGAAACGCAGAAAACGACAAAAAAGAAATTAAAAAACATAGTTGACATCGAAAAATGAAGATGTTAATATAATGAAGTCGCTTTTGAAGTGGCGGACAAGTTCTTTGAAAACTGAACGAAACAAACAACGTGAACGTCAATTTTTATTTTTAGATGCTAGACAAACTAACTTTATTGGAGAGTTTGATCCTGGCTCAGGATGAACGCTG
>NZ_JAKUGX010000017.1:0-94048 GCF_022664195.1 Bacillus cereus group sp. BfR-BA-01316 | reverse complement strand
TAATGATGGCAGAGAGGTCACACCCGTTCCCATACCGAACACGGAAGTTAAGCTCTCTAGCGCCGATGGTAGTTGGGACCTTGTCCCTGTGAGAGTAGGACGTTGCCAGGCTATATTATTCCGCAGTAGCTCAGCGGTAGAGCTATCGGCTGTTAACCGATCGGTCGTAGGTTCGATTCCTACCTGCGGAGCCATTATGCTTCCATAGCTCAGCTGGTAGAGTACTTCCATGGTAAGGAAGAGGTCACCGGTTCAAGCCCGGTTGGAAGCTTGGGAAAAGTCTTGTTTTGTTTTGTTTTTTTGGCCCGTTGGTCAAGTGGTTAAGACACCGCCCTTTCACGGCGGTAACACGGGTTCGAATCCCGTACGGGTCACCACTTTTGGAGGATTAGCTCAGCTGGGAGAGCACCTGCCTTACAAGCAGGGGGTCGGCGGTTCGATCCCGTCATCCTCCACCATATATTTTTAAATGTCGGAGGGGTAGCGAAGTGGCTAAACGCGGCGGACTGTAAATCCGCTCCTTCGGGTTCGGCAGTTCGAATCTGCCCCCCTCCACCATTTTCTTTAAAATAACCTGAAAGGGTTTATTTTTTTGAAAAGATAACCATACTAGTAAATATTAATGGGCTATAGCCAAGCGGTAAGGCAACGGACTTTGACTCCGTCATGCGCTGGTTCGAATCCAGCTAGCCCAGCCATTTACGAGCCATTAGCTCAGTTGGTAGAGCATCTGACTTTTAATCAGAGGGTCGAAGGTTCGAATCCTTCATGGCTCACCATTTTCGCGGAAGTAGTTCAGTGGTAGAATACAACCTTGCCAAGGTTGGGGTCGCGGGTTCGAATCCCGTCTTCCGCTTAATTACTAAGGGGCCTTAGCTCAGCTGGGAGAGCGCCTGCCTTGCACGCAGGAGGTCAGCGGTTCGATCCCGCTAGGCTCCATATAAATAGGGAAAGCTTACATCAAATGATGTAAGCTTTTTTTGTGTTTAAATTCCACTCCAAAAGGCAACTTTTCCGTATATCGTTTAAAATGAAAAAAAGGGATTGAATAAGGGGGAGGTAATTATGAAAGTTGTCATTGCATCGGATTCATATAAAGAAAGCCTGAAAGCTATAGAGGTATGTGAAGCTATTGAAAGAGGCTTTGCAGCAATTTTTCCTAAAGCAGAGTATGTTAAAGTGCCAGTTGGAGATGGAGGCGAAGGAACGGTTGAATCTCTTGTTGGTGCTACAATGGGGAGAATTATATCACTTAATGTGACAGGGCCGCTTGGAGAGAGCGTGCAAGCCTTTTATGGTATGTCTAAGGATAAGAAGACAGCATTTATTGAAATGGCGGCAGCATCAGGATTACAACACGTTCCAATTGAAAATAGAAACCCACTTATTACAACGACAAAAGGGACAGGCGAACTTATATTACATGCATTAGATCAAGGAGCTAAACACATTATTTTAGGGCTTGGAGGAAGTGCTACAAATGATGGTGGGGCTGGTATGCTATCTGCCTTAGGCGCAAGATTTATAAATAGGAAAGGTGAGGTAATAGAACCTTCTGGAGGGACATTGCATTTGATAACCACTGTTGACCTTTCTAGGATTGATTCACGCCTGGAAGATATAAAGTTAGAAGCAGCATGTGATGTAGATAACCCTTTAGTTGGACTGAGCGGGGCATCTTTTGTATTTGCGAGACAAAAAGGTGCGAATGTAGAGATGATGAAAGAGCTAGATGAGAATTTAAAACATTATGCTAATATACTTAAACAACATGTATCTTTTGATGTATCTGAAATACCAGGTGCGGGGGCAGCTGGAGGAATGGGAGCCGCTGTCGTTGCAGTACTAAAGGGACAGCTAAGAAAAGGGATTGAAATTGTATTAGATTATACAAATTTTGATAAGTGTATAGAGGGTGCCGATCTTATTGTAACTGGTGAGGGAAGAATAGATGAACAAACAGCTTATGGAAAAGCTCCTGTTGGTGTCGCGAAGCGGGCGAAATTTCGTCATATTCCTGTAATTGCTATTGGTGGATCTGTATCTCCGAACTATACAATTGTTTATGAAAAGGGAATTGATGCAGTGTTTAGTATTACGGCTAGTCCAATGACATTAGAAGAAGCATATAAAGCGGCAGAAGAGAATATCGAAATGACAGCAAAAAATATTGCAGCAGTATGGAAACTAGCATCAGAAAAACGCTTCTAAATGTAGAAGCGTTTTTTAATCTATTTATTTGAGGATATCTTGTGTAATTCTAGGTAGTAATGGAGAAAAGCACTGATAAAAATATTAGCTGATAGAAAAGTTAGTTGGTTTATCAAGTTAACTTTATACATAGAATAGTTTAAAAATTGGGATTCCAACGTAAATGTAAGTGAATAAAATGTATATCCATGCAGAAAAATGTCGAGTTGAGTCAGACTATATAAAAGATTTAAAATATTTAGTGAAGGCATAAAAGGGGGATACTATCTATGAAAAAAGAAATCTCAGTTATTGGAGTTCCAATGGATTTAGGACAGATGCGTCGCGGGGTTGATATGGGACCAAGCGCGATCCGTTATGCAGGGGTAATTGAAAGAATCGAAGAAATTGGATATAGCGTAAAAGATATGGGAGATATATGTATAGAGAGAGAAAAAGAAATAGATGAAAATACAAAGTTAAGAAACCTTACACAAGTTGCAACTGTATGTAATGAGTTAGCAAGTAAGGTTGATCATATTATAGAAGAAGGTCGTTTTCCACTTGTATTGGGCGGCGATCACAGTATTGCTATCGGTACGCTGGCTGGTGTAGCGAAACATTATAAAAATTTAGGTGTTATTTGGTATGATGCACACGGTGATTTAAATACAGAAGAGACTTCACCATCTGGAAATATTCACGGTATGTCACTTGCTGCAAGTTTAGGATATGGACATTCTTCACTTGTAGACTTATACGGGTCATATCCAAAGGTGAAGAAAGAGAACGTTGTAATTATCGGTGCACGTGCATTAGATGAAGGAGAAAAAGACTTTATTCGTGAAGAAGGCATCAAAGTATTCTCAATGCATGAAATTGATCGTATGGGTATGACGGCTGTTATGGAAGAAACAATTGCGTATTTATCTCATACTGATGGTGTTCATTTATCATTAGATTTAGATGGGCTTGATCCTCATGACGCACCAGGAGTTGGAACACCTGTAATTGGTGGTCTATCTTATCGTGAAAGCCACTTAGCGATGGAGATGTTAGCAGAAGCTGATATTGTTACATCTGCTGAGTTTGTTGAAGTAAATACAATTTTAGATGAGAGAAACAGAACAGCAACAACAGCGGTTGCTTTAATGGGTTCTTTATTCGGTGAAAAACTGAAATAAATGTAAAAAAAGCAACTGTGAAGTTGCTTTTTTTATTGGAAAATAGGCGTATAATAATGACTTATATTATACTGTAGGGTAAGAAAGTTTGACATCTTACCAATTTAAGCTAAAGAGGGCGTTTGTAATTGTCGTTTGTTTCATGTATGGTATAATTAACTAGTTGTTGGAAATACATACAGATAGAGCATAAAACAATATTTCAATATATGGATAGAATTGCTCGTAAGTAGGAGGAAGGGTTAGCATGCCTTTTGAAGATACGACCATTTTGAAATATCTTAGTACGGCATTAGATATTGCTGTTGTATGGTTTATTATATATAAGCTAATTCTTATAATCCGGGGCACGAAGGCTGTTCAACTTTTAAAAGGTATTACAGTTATTATTGTCGTCCGGATGATCAGTATTTTACTTGAATTGCATACGCTATATTGGCTAACGGAACAAGTATTAACGTGGGGATTCTTAGCTGTTATTATTATCTTTCAGCCAGAATTGCGAAGAGCACTTGAGCAGCTAGGACGAGGTAGCTTGTTTTCGCGTGTAGGAACTCACGAAGATGATGAACCCGAAATTGTTGCAACAGCGATAGCGAAAGCAACGGAATATATGGGAAAACGTAGAATTGGTGCATTAATTACGTTGTCAAAAGAGACTGGGATGGGTGACTATGTGGAAACGGGTATTCCGCTGAACGCAAATGTGTCATCAGAAT
The DNA here is from genome assembly GCF_022664195.1 of Bacillus cereus group sp. BfR-BA-01316. Classification (NCBI taxonomy): domain Bacteria; kingdom Bacillati; phylum Bacillota; class Bacilli; order Caryophanales; family Bacillaceae; genus Bacillus; species Bacillus cereus group sp. BfR-BA-01316. The sequence goes on along the minus strand of NZ_JAKUGX010000017.1, from coordinate 89,955 downwards.
TACTCATTAATATTTTTATCCCTAATACGCCTCTTCATGATGGAGCAGTAATTATGCAAGGAAGTACAATTAAAGCAGCAGCATGTTATCTTCCGCTATCAGAAAGTCCGTTTATTTCTAAGGAGTTAGGAACAAGGCATCGCGCTGCAATGGGAGTTAGTGAAGTTACTGATAGTATTACGGTAGTTGTGTCGGAAGAAACGGGTCAAATTTCTTTAACGAAAAATGGTGAGTTACATCGTGATTTGAAGACAGAACAGCTAAAGGATATGTTATTAGCTGAATTTAGTGGGAACGAAAAAACGACTTCTTCGTCTTTATGGAATTGGAGGAGAAAGCGTCATGGATAAGTTAATGGAGAATCATTGGTTTTTAAAAGGAATCTCATTACTATTGGCGTGTATGCTTTTTATGTCAGCAACTTTAACTGAAAAAAATACGACATCGAGTATATTACCTTTCGTAAATGAAACGAAAGAAACATTAACTGATTATCCTATTACCCTTAAGTATGATGAAGAGAAATATATTGTAAGTGGTATTCCAGCAGGTGGAGTCAAGGTGAAGTTGGAAGGCCCAAAATCAGCAGTTGCTACAGCAAAAGCAAAAAAACAATTTGATATATCAGTTGATTTGCGAGATAGTCAAAAAGGAACTTATGAAGTTTCTTTAAAAGCGAATGGGCTTCCAGATGATGTGAAAGGAACAGTCCAACCAGCAACAATTAAAGTCACTCTGCATGAAAAAGCGAAAAAGTATGTTCATGTAGACTTGAAATTATCAAATGAAGATCAGATGCCAGCGGGTGCTACTCTTGAAAAATCAGTTATTAAGCCTGATACTGTTGAGGTAGTTGGGACGAAAGAAGAAATAGAAAGTATTTCATCTGCTAAGGCATATATCGATTTAAAAGGTGTTAATAAAACTGTTACAAAAACACCAGACGTTACATTATACAATAAAGAAGGAAAACGCTTAAATGTAAGAACAAATCCATCTAAAATTAGTGTAACGTTGAATGTAGCAACGCAAGCTACAGCAAATAACGTCGAAAAAACAGTTCCTTTAACATATGCGAAAAAAGGGAATTTACCAGAAGGTTTAGCTGTTACAAATATTAGTGTTGAACCAAAAGAAGTAACGATAGCAGGTCCAAAAGACATTTTGGATAATATACAATCTATAGAGGGGGTCGAGGTAGATCTTAGTCAATTGACGGATTCTACAACATTCGATGCCTCTGTTTTATTGCCAAAAGGCGTAACAAGTGCAAAACCAAATCAAGTGAAGGTTTCCGTAGGGGTACAAAAGGTAAAACAAACGAAAAGTAAAACTATTGATGGTATCCCGATTCAAAAAAATGGAATTCCGAATGATGTTACTGCTCAGCTACTTTCGCCACAAGATGGAAAGATAAGCGTTGATATTTCAGGAGAAGCAAGTATAGTAGATAAAATAACAGCTGCTCAAATAACAGCTGCGATTAATCTGCAAAATGTATCTCCGGGGACGAATGATGTTTCTATTCAAGTGAGCGGTCCTGGTAATATTTCGATAGAAGCAAAACAAAAAAGTGCTAAAGTCACAATTGTGAAGAAAGAAAAGCCGGATAAAGAAGTACAAGGTAATATTGAACAACCAGATTCAAAAAACAATCAAGAAAATCAAACTGAAAAACCAAAAAATCCTGAACCGGATCCAGGACAGGATCAGGAAAAAGATAAAGACAAAGATAAAGACAAAGATAAAGATAAAGACAAAGATAAAGACAAAGATAAAGACAAAGACAAAGATAAAGAAAATGGCCAAGAAATGAGCCAAGAACCAACAGTAGATAATCAAAAAGGAGCGAATAATAATGGGTAAATATTTTGGCACAGACGGAGTACGCGGGGTTGCAAATAAGGAATTAACACCTGAATTAGCATTCAAAATTGGACGTTTTGGCGGCTATGTATTAACAAAAGATACAGATCGTCCAAAAGTAATTATTGGCCGTGATACACGTATATCTGGACATATGTTAGAAGGAGCTTTAGTAGCGGGTCTATTATCAACTGGAGCAGAAGTAATGCGTCTTGGTGTTATTTCTACACCAGGTGTGGCTTATTTAACAAAAGCTTTAGATGCACAAGCGGGTGTTATGATTTCTGCATCTCATAATCCAGTACAAGATAATGGAATTAAGTTCTTTGGTTCAGATGGCTTTAAATTAACAGATGAGCAAGAAGCAGAAATTGAAGCGTTATTAGACAAAGAGGTTGACGAGCTACCACGTCCAACAGGGACTAACCTTGGACAAGTGAGCGATTACTTTGAAGGTGGACAAAAGTATTTACAATACATTAAACAAACTGTAGAGGAAGATTTCTCTGGTTTACATATCGCTTTAGATTGTGCACACGGTGCGACATCTTCTTTAGCTCCATACTTATTTGCAGACTTAGAAGCTGATATTTCAACGATGGGAACTTCACCGAACGGTATGAACATTAACGATGGAGTAGGTTCTACGCATCCAGAAGTATTAGCTGAGTTGGTAAAAGAAAAAGGCGCTGATATCGGACTTGCTTTTGATGGAGACGGAGACCGTTTAATCGCTGTAGACGAAAAAGGAAACATCGTTGATGGCGATCAAATTATGTTTATTTGTGCGAAGTACATGAAAGAAACTGGTCAATTGAAACATAATACAGTTGTTTCAACAGTTATGAGTAACTTAGGTTTCTACAAAGCACTGGAAGCAAACGGTATTACAAGTGATAAAACAGCAGTTGGTGACCGCTACGTAATGGAAGAGATGAAACGTGGTGGATATAATCTGGGCGGAGAACAATCAGGTCACATTATCTTACTTGATTACATTACAACTGGTGATGGAATGTTAAGTGCTCTTCAACTTGTAAACATCATGAAAATGACGAAAAAGCCATTATCTGAGCTTGCAGGTGAGATGACGAAATTCCCACAATTACTAGTAAACGTTCGTGTAACAGATAAAAAACTAGCATTAGAAAATGAAAAAATTAAAGAAATTATTCAAGTTGTAGAGGAAGAAATGAACGGCGACGGTCGTATTCTTGTTCGTCCATCTGGAACAGAGCCACTTATTCGTGTAATGGCAGAAGCACCAACACAAGAAGTTTGTGATGCTTATGTACACCGTATTGTAGAAGTTGTGAAAGCTGAAGTTGGCGTTGAATAATTTGCTAAATATATTTTAAAAGGAGCACAAGAAGTGCTCCTTTTTCATATGTTTTATAGACAATGAAAAAATTTTCATTGACGGTTTATATTGTTTGTTATACGATTGTCTTGTTCTTTTTCTCAAAGGAAATATTGTAAATTATAAAAGCGCCAGAACTACAAGTAGTGTAGTTGACGAGGAGGAGCTTTATCGAGATTTCGGCGGATAACTCCCGGTTGTTCATCACAACCGCAAGCTTTTACTTAAAACATTAAGGTGACTTAGTGGACAAAGGTGAAAGTGTGATGAGAGAAAAGGAACGGATGAATACTAGCTGTATAAGTATATACGGACTTTAACCCAATCGAGAGGAAGGTGAAAGCCGTTACAAGCTTACAGGGCTAGCAATATGTAATCCGTTTTTTAGTACAAATAAAAATGGTATCGGACTATGTCGTTACATGTTCGCAGAGCAGCGTAAGCATTTGTAACGGCGACTAAACATGTGTGGAATCGTAGGATTTATTGGAGAGCAAGATGCAAAGGAAATTTTATTAAAAGGTTTAGAAAAGCTAGAGTATCGTGGATATGATTCAGCAGGTATTGCAGTACAAGCAGAGAACGGTGTTGTTGTATACAAAGAAAAAGGCCGTATTGCAAAACTTCGCGAAGTCGTAGATGAGAATGTAGTAGCAAACGTGGGAATCGGTCACACACGCTGGGCTACACACGGTGTTCCAAGCAAAGTAAACGCGCATCCGCATCAAAGTACATCAAAACGCTTTACGCTAGTTCATAACGGTGTAATTGAAAACTATGAATTAGTGAAAAAAGAATATTTACAAGATGTAACGTTCGTAAGTGAGACAGATACAGAGGTTATCGTGCAACTTATGGAACAACAAGTAAGCACAGGACTAAGTGTAGAAGAAGCGTTCCGTAACACGTTATCTCTTTTACATGGTTCTTACGCAATCGGACTACTTGATGCTGAAAATCCAAACATGATTTATGTTGCTAAAAACAAAAGCCCGCTATTAGTAGGTGTTGGTAACAACTTTAATGTTGTGGCGAGCGACGCTATGGCGATGTTACAAGTTACAGATCAATTTATCGAGTTAATGGATAAAGAAATCGTAATCGTAACAAAAGAAAGCATTACAATTAAAAACTTACAAGGTGAAACGATTGAACGTGCACCGTTTACAGCGGAACTAGACGCAAGTGATATTGAAAAAGGAACGTATCCTCATTTCATGCTAAAAGAAATCGACGAGCAACCACTTGTAATCCGTAATATTATTCAAAAGTACCAAGGTGAAAATGGCGAGATTGAACTGGATGAAGATATCCGTAACGCAATTTTAGATAGCGATCGTATTTATATCATTGCATGCGGAACAAGTTATCATGCAGGTCTTGTTGGAAAGCAATTCATTGAGAAGTTCGCGAAATTACCAGTTGAAGTACACGTAGCAAGTGAATTCTCTTACAACATGCCATTATTAACAGAAAGACCATTCTTCATTTATATTTCACAAAGTGGTGAAACTGCTGATAGCCGTGCAGTACTTGTGCAAACAAATGAAATGGGCCATAAAGCATTAACAATTACAAACGTACCTGGTTCTACGCTTTCTCGTGAAGCTGATTATACACTTCCGCTATACGCAGGACCAGAAATTGCAGTTGCATCAACGAAAGCTTACACAGCACAACTTGCAGTACTTTCAATCTTAGCAGCTGACATTGCTAAAGCTAAAGGTGAAATTCTTGATTTCGATTTAACTCACGAACTAGGGCTTGTAGCAAACGCAATGGTAGTACTTTGTGATCAAAAAGAAGAAATGGATGCATTAGCAAAACAATTTTTATCAACAACACGTAACTGCTTCTTCATCGGACGTAGCGTAGACTTCTTCGTAGGTTTAGAAGGTGCGTTAAAACTAAAAGAAATCTCTTACATCCAAGCAGAAGGATTTGCTGGAGGAGAATTAAAACACGGTACAATTGCCTTAATCGAAAATGGTACACCAGTTATCGCCCTTGCTACACAAGAGCACGTAAACCTTGGAATTCGTGGTAACGTGAAAGAAGTAGTAGCACGCGGAGCTAACCCATGTATCATCTCAATGAAAGGCTTAGAAATGGAAGGAGACAGCTTCGTATTACCAGCTGTACACGAAGCACTAGCACCGCTAGTAGCAGTTATTCCATTCCAACTTATCTCATACTATGCAGCACTTCACCGCGAGTGTGACGTTGATAAGCCACGTAACTTAGCTAAATCTGTTACTGTTGAGTAGAAGGTTGGTAGATTTGAAATAAATGTTGCGAAGCTTTGCCCCTTTGGATAGGATTATCTAAAGGGGCATTTTTGTGTCGAAAAGAAAAAGAACATCTAAAATTGATAAGTGGATTAAAGAGGGGCGAGGAACTGGTAGTGGGGCAGATTATCAGCCTTGGCTTAAAATTCAAGATGTTTCCTCAATAGGGCGATCAACAAGATTAAAAGGTATAAAGACTGCCAGACAACATGAGTTTTTATCGAATTTGGAACGGGACTCTTTTAAAATAACTGAATATTCAGATGATGATTTAGATATTCGTGAACAATTTTCTTTATTACCACAAGAAGAGACGATAGATTACTAGACATTACGAGGGGGATTATTAATGAAAGTGAAAGAAAAAGCATATCTAAGTATAGAAGAGATTATTTCATTACCAACCTTATCAAGTACAAACATAAGTGATGATGGCAAAAACGTAGCATTTGTCAAAAAGACAGCTAACTGGAAAGACAATACATATAGGAATCATGTATGGGTATATGAAACAGATAAGGGGCAGAGTTATCCATTAACAACTGGGGATATAGGTAGTACATACCCATTATGGTCTCCAGACTCTAGGGATATCGCATACCTTAGTCTAGTTGGTGATGGGGATAATAAGAAAAATCAGATCTTTGTTAAGTCACTAGATGGTTATGGTGGGGTTCAAATTACTGATGAGAAAGAAGGGATCAGTAAATTCAAATGGGAGTCTACTGGCAGGGGTTTTTATTATGTCGCACAGTCAAAAGAATGTGAGCTGATAAAGAAACGTAAAGAACGATATGGAGATTTCCAACATGTAGGTAAGGAACATCAGAATAATTGTTTATATTACATTGAAATAGAAAAAGTGATACAAAATGATGCATATAAACACGAAAATAACGTTGTTTATCAACTAACTGATGGGAAGGATTTTCATATCCAGGAATTTGATATTTCAAATGATGGGAAGAAAATTGTATTTATGGCTACACCAAGCTCAAGTATGGAAGATTATATAAATGGAGATCTATATATACTACATATTAAAGCTAGAGAGTTACAAAAGCTGAATATAGATAAGTTGTTGGGAGGGAGCGTGTGCTTTTCTCCTGAAGGCAGCAAAATATGTTACTCGGCAAGTATAAGAGAGAAGGAGTACTATAAGACCAATATACAAGACAGTACATTAGAGATATACGATATTCATAATGGAGAGCTAATTCAACCTTTAACAGGTTTTGATAGTACGGTTATGCCATTACGATGGACAGCTAAAGGAATTTTAATAAGATGGCAGGATAAAACGAATTATCTTATTGGGTTGCTATATGAGGATGGCACTGTGGAAGTGTTAAGCGAAAAAGTAGATGGTTTTATAATGGATGCTTCTATAACGAGTGATGGAAATCATATATCCTATAATAAAGCTATAACAAATGAAACCTTTGAAATGTATTTAGACGATAAAAAAATAACGGATGAAAATAGCTTTTTTAAAGGAAGACTTAAAGGTAACAGGAAAATAATCTCATGGCAAAGTAGTGATGGTCTTGAAATAGAGGGTGTTTTATCAACCCCAGTAGAGTTTGATTCCAATAAACAATATCCTTTATTAGTAGTAATCCATGGCGGTCCGGATTGGGCATCCTTTCCCATATTCTCAGACTGCTTTAATGAGAAATACCCTATTGAGCAGTTTATCGAAAAAGGCTTTATAGTTTTAGAGCCAAACTACAGAGGAAGTTCTGGTTATGGTAATGAATTTTTAAAAGCAAACTATAGAAAACAAGGACTTGCTGACTACGATGATGTTATATCTGGAGTGGATAAACTAGTTGATCAAGGGGTTGTAGATAAGGATAGAGTAGGGGTTATGGGATGGAGCAACGGGGGATATATATCAGCTTTCTGTTCTACATTTAGTAGTAGATTTAAAGCTATTTCAGTTGGTGGTGGAATTACTAACTGGAGTACCCATTATGTAAATACAGATATCCCTTACTTTATTAGAATGCATTTAGGAAATACTCCATGGAATGATCCAGAGATATATACTAAAACATCACCAATGACGTATATTAAATCAGCCTGTACGCCTACATTAATTCAACATGGGGAAAAGGATGCAAGAGTTCCAATTCTAAATGCATATGAGCTATATAAAGGATTAAGGGATATGGAAGTTGATACAGAATTAATTATATTTAAAGGAATGGCATATAGTCCTGATCAGCCGGGAATGAATGTAGCTATTATGAAGCAGAATTTGATGTGGTTTTCACACTATATTCTTGGGGAAAGTATGGAGGGTTTTAGGGTTTTATAATGGACGTCCTCACAGGATACATAAGGAAGCTTTTTTCTTAATTAGACTTAGAAGGAAAATTAGATATAAGAAAGGGATACTTCATTACAACTGATTTATCTACGGGACAAAAAAAGATATATTAAATAGAATGATCAAACTTTTTTTAACACCTACATTTATATGAATTTAAAATAAAGCCACCCCTTTAGATAGAGTTATCTAAAGGGGTGTTTTTTATAGTAAAAAGAACAACTGAAATTGAAGGATTGATTAAGGGACTGTTGAGTGAAAATTAGTTGTTTCGTTTGAGGGCCAGATTGTTGAAAAGTAGATTTAATAAATTATATAATTTATTGTAAACTGAGTTCACACAATTATTGAGACGATTTATTATAAAACATATACTTAAACGATTATAAGTAAACATAATTTGGAGGACTAATATGACAGAGAATAAAAATGTGTTACCGGTAGAAAAACGTGAAGAATTATTCAAATCATTGAAAGCTCGTTTTGAGAAGAATATGAATCGCCATGAAGGTGTTGAATGGGCAAAAGTCGAAGCAAAGCTGGATGCTAATGCTGAGAAATTATGGTCACTTAACGAAATGGAAGTAACTGGCGGTGAGCCGGATGTTGTCGGCTATGATAAAGTGAAGGACGAGTATATTTTCTATGATTGTTCAACGGAAAGTCCTAAAGGTCGCAGAAGCCTTTGTTATGATCGCGAAGCGCTAGAGTCAAGAAAAAAACATAAACCAGAAAATACTGCTATTGATGTGGCAACTGCCATGGGCATTGAACTATTAACCGAAGAACAATATCGAGAGTTGCAAAAACTTGGAAATTTCGATATGAAATCATCAAGTTGGGTACAAACACCTTCAGATATTAGAGAGCTCGGCGGTGCTCTATTTTGCGATTATCGCTTCGGACACGTTTTTGCGTACCACAATGGAGCAGATTCTTACTATGCTGCCAGAGGGTTTCGCGGTTTGTTAAAGGTTTAAGTTTTACGTAAATAAAAAAGAGCCTGCATTCAGGCTCTTTTTCTATTTATATTTTAAAGATGAACTATTACTATGCAGCTTTACTTAATTTATATGTTTTGTGGTTGTTTTTACCGAAAAGTTTTGGGAAAACATAACCATCTAATCCAATACGTCCAGCATTCTGTCCTGCAACTAAAATGAACATAGTTAAAATAAGCAGGTTTGGGTTTACACTAACAGTTCCGCTTAATAAAAATGAAAGGTTCATTATGATTCCGAAAAATGCAGCTGTTTTTGTTAATCCACCTAAAATCAAACCTAGACCTACTAAAATTTCTCCCCATTGAACTAAAAAGCTAAATAGGTCTGCGTTTGGAAGAACAAAATGTTGAAGGAAATCTGCCCACCAACCTTGTACTGCAGGGTGACTACCTGATGCTTGAGCGATAGCTCCTTTTAGAAAACCGCTTGCATCAAAAGACTGTCCAAAAACTTTGCCTATTCCAGCAACGAGCCATGCATACCCTATGTAAAGTCGTAAAAATAATAATATGAAAGTAGCGCGTTTATCAGTTCTTAAAAAATTGATAACCATTGAAATCCCTCCAATGTATTGTATTTACATGTTTATTATATATTCATTGTGAACAAATTCACAATGAATAAAATGTGAACAAAACTTACAATTTTTCATTTGTAAAATTGTACATAAAGTATTGTGAAATTTATTTTTTGGAGGATGAAGAATAAATGAGGGATGGGAGCTCTCCACTAAAATAGATAGCTCCCATAGTAAACAAATTAATGTACGTTCTTTTAAATATCTACTATTAATTTATCTTGTCTTTTCCTTATTATTTCTCTGGTTTTATATAAGGAACTACTTGCGCAGTAGCTCCTACAGAAGCACCACGAATAAAGTCTTGGTTTTCTAACGCCTTAAAGTTTTCTGTTTTCCCGGTTAGCATGACACCTAAAATTTTCACTTGATCAAAGGGTTTGTTTTTGTTTGATTTTAAAAACTTCTGAATGTCTTCGTCATGTCCATCGTCATCGTATGGTTTAAGTGAATCAACGAACTCTTTGTACGCTTTTTTAGGTGATTTTTCTGGGTTGAATCCGTAAACCGGCATACCAGCAGGCCCTTTACTTTCATCCCTAATTGGCGATGTCATATATAGCCATACGATGTTTAAGTTGTCTGGAATTTTTTTCTTTTCCCATCATTTTTCCTCCCTACACTTATACAACGAATAGGTAATGATAAATGTATACACTTAAATTAAAGTTTTGTTCTTTATAAAAATAGGGAAGGCATATAACAATCATATGTTATATGCCTTCCCTATTATATATTTAGTAATTTATTTAGCTAATGTAAATTTAGCTTTTTTACCTTGTGAAATATCTTTAGCTTCTTTATTTCTCATAGGTCCTAGCTCAATCTCAAAGCTTTTATCTTTCCAAATCTTTTCATACTGTTCTTGGTCTAATATATATACTTGTAGTAATTCTCCAGATGTCCCTGTTTTGACCACATCGTTATAAGTATAGTTTAGTAGCATACCTTCGCCAATTGTATATTGTGCACCATCATTAACTCTCAATGTAGAGCTTATAGGAGATAGTGCGACGTCTTGTGTATCTTTGTTATCAAGTTTGAATTTTACTGTTAATAGAACAATACCATTTTTGAAATTTGCAAATCGTGGAGCCTCGACAGAATTTGGCGTGAATTGAGCAAATTGATATCCATCTAATGTAACATTGACAGCACCTAATTCTTGACTATTATTAATGCCGGATTGTTCTTTTAGCATTTTTTTATCGCCCATGTTATTAGCAGTTACTTTATCTTGATAGAAAGCTTTATCTGCTGTTACCTTTTCAGCGCCTTGTTTGTTTAAACTTAATGAAAAGTTTCCAGGGCTTCCAATTGGTGCATCAAATTTTCCTTTATTAGCTTGTGCAGTTGGAACTTTGACGGAGACCGTTGATAGGCTTGAAATTTTTGTTAAATCATCTTTTCCAAATGGATAAGCGATATAACCAGAAATGGTTTCTCCTGCCTTTACTAAATAGTCATTTGTTGGAGCAAGCTTGGATGGTAACTGGTCTTCTTTTGGGATTAAATCTTTATAGTTACTATATACCTTCTGAGCACCAGTAAATGACATGTCCAATGCCGGCATGTAGTAAATATCTTTAGTTGAATTGTTTTTCACACTATAATTTGCAAGGATAACTCCACCGTCTGTTTGATTATTAAAAGGGATATTAAAGTCGGTATGGAAACCATTTAATTCAACTAATGTATAACTATTAAGTGATACTGAAATATCCTCTGCTTTATGGATTTGTGGTTCTTTATTTTCAAAAAGAACTTTTGTTTTACCACCCGTTTCTTTCTCCATATAGGAAATCAGTTTGGAATAATCACTTGAGTTAGTAGTTGTATTTTCAGTTTTTTTGTCTTCGGATTTTTTATCTTCAGTTTTATTTTCTTTTGTTGTATCCGTTTTTTCTGTCTTACTTTCTTTGGTTTCATTTTCTTTTTGATCTTTATTTGTCGTATCGCTTTGACCGCAGCCAGTTATTAGAAAGGCTGCTACGATTACTGTAGAAAATAAAGAAATTACTTTTTTTGACATTTTTCTTCCCCCAATTTGTTTAAAACTAGATGAGTCTGCATAATCAGACCATTTATAACATCTCTCACATTAGCCCCACGTTTTATTATAAAAAAACAAACCATTATTTACCAGTGTTTTCTGATTATTTGTTTTATTTTAATATCTTAATGGTTATTTTTAATAGAAACATAGTTGAAGCTTATATGTAGGTAAATCACAATATTTTTCCTCCGAAAGAGAAGTAAGATTATCTTTTCTATTTTAAATATTTAATCTTTTTGTTAAAGTAAATAATAGAGATATATTGAAAGGGGATAAAGACTAGATATGTGGATGAACTTGTAATGATTAGAAATTAGATAGATGAATTTTTCTCTCATAAGTGAGGGTTTATTTAGCTATCTGTAAATCATTCAAGGACTGCATATTTGGCTTGTACATCCCTTTTGTAAGGATAGATACCTATGTCGGGAAAGTTTATATCTCTTATATAAAATATGCGTCCTTTAATTTGGAGGAGTATATGATGAATCAATTAAAAAATAAAGTAGCAGTTGTTACAGGTGTAAGTCGTCTAGATGGTATAGGAGCAGCTATTTGTAAAGAATTAGCTGAAGCAGGATACGATATATTTTTTACGTATTGGACAGAGTATGATAAAGAGATGCCTTGGGGCGTTGAGCAAAATGAACAAATACAATTAAAAGAAGAGCTGATACAAAGCGGTGTTAAAGTATCAAGTATGGAGTTAGATTTAACTCGGAACGATGCACCAAAGCAGCTTATAAATACAGTTACTGAACAATTAGGGTACCCTCATATATTAATTAATAATGCAGCTTATTCTACGAATAATGATTTCTCTAATTTGACTGCCGAAGAGTTGGATAAGCATTACATGGTAAATGTTCGTGGGACTACATTGTTAAGTAGTGAGTTTGCACGTGGATTCAAGATGAAATCCAGTGGTAGAATCGTTAATATTACTTCGGGGCAATTTAAAGGGCCTATGGCTGGAGAGCTAGCATATGCAACAACGAAGGGAGCTATTGACGCTCTCACTAGTACGTTATCAGCAGAAGTGGCTCATTTAGGGATAACGGTTAATGCGATTAATCCAGGTCCAACTAATACGGGATGGATGACTGAAGAGATAAAGCGCGGGTTAACACCGATGTTTCCTTTTGGCAGAATTGGTGAACCAAAGGATGCAGCAAGGCTTATTAAGTTTTTAGTGAGCGAAGAAGCCGAGTGGATTACAGGGCAAGTTATTCATTCAGAAGGTGGATTTAAGAGATAAATTTATAAATAAAAAGAAGGTATCTCATTTCAGTGAGATACCTTCTTTTTAATCTTTCTTCAATCTTCGCGCTATACCATTCCCTAATGACTGTAATCCTTGAACGAGAATGATTAAAATAAAGACTGTTGCATACATTACTTCAGGTTCGTAGCGTAAATGCCCGAATCGATATGCGAGATCACCAAGGCCTCCAGCACCTACAAGTCCAGCCATTGCTGTTGCACCGATTAAGCCGATCGTTGCGATTGTTAATCCGAGTACGAGAGATGGACGAGCTTCTTTAACCATGACGTGCCAAATGATTTTTAAAGTAGAAATTCCCATTGCTTGATATGCTTCAATAACACCACGGTCCACTTCTAGTAAAGCCGTTTCCATTAAACGAGCAATATAGGGAGCTGTGAATACGACAAGTGGTACGATAACACCTTGCACACCAATAGATGTCCCCATTAGAAATTTTGTAAAAGGTAAAATAAAGAATAATAGAATGATAAATGGCAGAGAGCGAATGACATTAATAATTGTATTAAGAATCGGATATACGATTTTATTCTCTAGTTGGCCACCAGGTCTTGTTAAAGCGAGTGTTACACCGAGTGGTAACGCAATTAGAATAGAGATAAGTAGTGAAATAGATGTCATTTGAAAGGTTTGAATTGTTGCTTCCCATATTACGTTACCCCACTCATCCAAAAAGGACTTGTTTCCCATAATCTGTTCTACCTCCTTCTACGATGATCCCTTGTTCTTGCAAAAATGATAAGGCACGGTGTACTTCACTTTTTTCACCTTGCATATGAACGACCAGTTTCCCATATGCCTCATGTTTTAACTGCGTAATATTGCCTGATAAAATATTAGGATATACGTGGAAACGTTTTGTAGCAACAGCTAACGCGGGTTCTCCTGAAGAGGTTCCAATAAATGAAAGTGTTACGATTTCTCCAGTACTTTGTAGCTCTTTCTGTACCTCTTCTGGAATTTTAGCTGCAAATGCGCTATTTACAAATTTCTTCGTTGTTACATGTTGTGGATTTGTGAAAATATCTTTTACGGTTCCACTTTCAACGACAGATCCATGTTCCATTACAGCAACTTGGTCACATATACGCTGGATGACATTCATTTCGTGTGTAATTAGCAAAATCGTAATTCCGATTTCTTCGTTGATCTTTAATAATAAATCAAGAATAGAATCGGTCGTTTCCGGATCTAATGCGCTTGTTGCTTCATCACTTAATAAAACTTCAGGCTCATGAGATAGTGCGCGGGCGATCGCTACACGTTGTTTTTGACCACCAGATAATTCACTTGGATAGGCATCTTTTTTATTAAAGAGATCAACAATGCGTAAATACTTTTCTACCCTTTTTTCAATTTCATTTTTTGGAAGACCAGATAGACGTAAGGGTAGTGCGATGTTTTCATAAACGGTAACGGTTTTAAGTAAATTGAATCCTTGAAAAATCATGCCGATTTTTTGTCTCGCTTTTGCGAGTTCTTTCGTCGATAAGGTTGTTAAATCTTGATCGTTTACAATGATATTTCCTGTCGTTGGTTTTTCTAATAAATTTACACAGCGAATTAATGTACTTTTACCAGCGCCGCTATATCCGATGATTCCAAATACTTCGCTCTTCTTTACTTTAAGGGAAGTTGGTTTAAGAGCCTCAACATTCCCTTTTTTTGTTGAGAATACTTTGGAAATATTTTTCAATTCAATCATTATAGTCAGCTCCTACCAAGACGGTAAAACAGAACCATCGAATTTTTTCTCAATGAAATCTTTTACTTCTTTAGATTGATAAGCTTTCTTTAATTTATTTACAACAGCATCATCTTTATTTTCAGTACGAACAACGACCCAGTTCACATAGGGTGAATCTTTTCCCTCGCGGAAAATAGAATCTTTTGCGGGACTTAATTTTGCACCTAATGCAAAGTTTGTATTAATCGCAGCCGCCTTTACTTCACTTAGCTGCGTTGGTAATTGAGATGCCTCTAATTCAATAATTTTTAAATTTTTTGGATTTTCAATTACATCTTTTGCAGTCGCTTTTTCTGTAGCTTTTGGATCGATTTTTAAAACCCCTGCTTTTTCAAATAGCTTTAAAGCACGCAGCTCATTTGTTGGGTCATTTGGGACAGCAATTGCGTCGCCCTCTTTTAATTCTTTTACATCTTTTAAGTTTTTAGAGTATATACCCATAGGGAATGTTACTGTGGAAAATACTTCAGTTAATTTCATATTACGTTCAGCTTTAAATACGTCTAAATAAGATTTAGTTTGGTAGCTATTTACATCGAGGCTTTTTTCATCTAAAGATACGTTTGGTGCTACATAATCATTAAATATCTTTACATCGATTTGGAGGCCATCTTTTGCTGCAACTTCTTTCACCTTTTCAAAAATTTGTTCATGCGGTCCGCCTGTTACACCAACGGTAATCTTTTTCTCATCTAATGCTTTTACCTCTTTATCAGAATTAGCACCACATGCGCCTAACAATAATACAGCTCCACTTACAATACTTAATAATACCTTTTTCATTTATAATTCCTCCTTAATATGCGTTCTAAAATAAAAAGCACCTCTCAAAAATAAGAGAGGTGCCGAATAGACGAAATAGGTTCCTCTCTTATCTTCCAAAACGAAAATCGTTCTGCAGGAATTAGCACCTTAGCTTATACGTTATAAGCTCGGTTGCCGGGCATCATCGGGCCAGTCCCTCCGCCACTCTTGATAAGAGTATGTGTATTTAGTTTTTAAATATGGTACTAATAGTAAATCTTACAAAAAGAATTGTCAATATTATTTTCTGAATATATTTTATTTTAAGGTAATCGAAACATTGCCTTTCTTATGTCCCATCTCTACATACGTATGAGCTTCTGAAACTTCTTCCAATCGGTAAGTTCTATCAATAACAGGTTTTAGCTTTTCTGTTTCAGCTAGTTGTTTTAATAGGCTCATATCGTCTTTACTGACCTTTGCCATTGTTCCATTAACAGATACGTATTTTCCATTAGGCGTTAATGCTTTTTCACAAAGGGATTTTTTATACTTTCCAACTGCATCAAATATTATATCGTAGCACTCGCCTCGTTCAGTAAAATCTTCTTTCGTATAATCAATTGCGTTATCAGCCCCTAAAGATTTTACTAGCTCAAAATTTGAATTACTACAAACAGCTGTAACAGTCGCGCCGAAATATATAGCAAGTTGCACAGCGGCGGTACCTACTGATCCGGAGGCGCCATATATAAGTACTTGCTGTCCTTTTTTTATGTGTCCTTTTCTCAAAAAATGTAATGCTGAAGTTCCGCCGAAAGGAATAACTGCAGCTTCCTCATACGTCACATTGGTAGGTTTTAATGCTATCAATCCGCTTTCATGTACACATGTGTATTCAGCATAACCACCAACGTTAAGTCCTGTTAATGCAAAGATGTGATCTCCCTTTTTGAATTGAGTCACATCTGTTCCTATTTCTTCAACCTCTCCAGCTAATTCTACTCCAAGTATAGGTTTTCTCGGTTTTCTAAGCCCTAATACAAGTCGCATAGGAATCCAAAATAAAAGTGGACTAGTTAAAGCTTCGCATTCTACAATCGCCAGTTGTTACACTTGTTGCGTGAATCTTAACTAATACTTCATTCTTTTTAGGAGTAGGTTTCTTTACGTCTTGAAGCTTGAGAACGTTAGGTGGCCCGTATTTTGTGCAAATAATTGCTTTCATAGCAACCTCCTGAATTAAGTTATTTTCCTCTACATCATATTTAAATGTTTTTTTAATCATGCTTATGGTTTCACTTCATAATAAGTAAAAGAAAGATAGTTCTTTTTTAGAGTGTAGTATTTTCCTTTTAAGAAAGTAGGTACAATAAGAATAGAGAGAAGTACTAGTGAGATTAGAATTTCAAACGAGGAGAGTGCCATTTGAAAAAAAGAAAAATAGCGGTTGTAATTGTAGCGTATACAGTGTTGCTCACGACATCTATATATACATACAAAGAGCAACTGGATCATCCTATTATGAGTGATGTAGGGAAGTTGCTTCCAACGAAAATTAAACGTGTTGAAAATGCTGAGGATGAAAGTTCATTAAAAAAGTTAGTGCAAGATGCAACTGTTTCTGGAGAGAAGATTTCCATTGCAGGTATGCAACATAGCCAAGGCGGGCAGACGTATTATCCGAACGGTACGATGCTTGATATGAAAGGGTATAATGAAATATTAGAATTCGATCCGGAGAAGAAGAGGATTAGGGTGCAAAGCGGTGTCACATGGAATGACATTCAAAAGAAAATCAATCCGTATGGTCTTGCAGTTCAAGTGATGCAATCTCAAAATATTTTTACTGTTGGTGGTTCATTAAGTGTAAATGTACATGGGCGTGATATTCGTCATGAAGCATTGATTGATACAGTAGAGTCGTTCAGATTATTAATGGCAGATGGTATAGTACGTGATGTAAGTAGAGAAGAAAATGCTGACTTGTTTCCGTATGTAATTGGGGGATATGGATTGTTTGGTGTGATTTTAGATGTGACGCTACAGTTAACAAACGATGAATTGTATGAAACGCATACGAAGGTACTAGATTATAAAGAATACTCTTCATACTTTAAGAATAAAGTGCGAAGAGACGAGAATATACGTATGCATTTAGCACGTATTTCTGTTGCCCCAAATTCATTTTTAAAAGAAATGTATGTGACAGATTATGTACTGGCAGAAGATCAACAGAAGTTGAAAGAGTACAGCAAATTAAAAGAAGAAAATATTATAGCTGCGCCGAAATTTTTGCTCGGGTTATCACGTTATAGTGACTGGGGAAAGGGCGTATTTTGGGATATACAAAGAAGTTATTTTGAACGTACAGATGGTAAGTACGAAACTCGAAATAATGTAATGAGATCTGATAGTGCTTTTATGGAATACGATAATCCAAACTTGACCGAAGTTTTACAAGAGTACTTTGTACCGATAGATGGTTTTGCAGAGTATATAGATGATTTGCGAATTGTTTTAAATGAAGAGGAATTAAACCTTCTTAACATTACAATCCGCTATGTAGAAAAGAATGAGAATGCGGTGCTATCTTATGCGAAAGATGATATGTTTGCGCTTGTGCTTCTAATTAATCAAGGGCGTTCTGAAGATGAAATAAAGAAAACAAAACTGGCTATTCAGAAGATGATAGATGTTACTTTAAAGCATAATGGAAGTTATTATTTACCATATTATTCTTATCCAGAAAAGGAGCAACTAAAGAAAGCGTATCCTCGTATAGAAGAATTCCTTCAGAAGAAGAAGGAAGTAGACCCAGAGGAAAGGTTTGTGAATTTATTTTATAAGGAGTATAGCAAATGACATATAGAAGATTTGTGGCCTCACAAAGCATTATTATGATGGCGGGTAGTATGGTATTTCCTTTTTATATACTATTGCTTCGAAATGTTGGAAATAGTTTCTCGCAATTTGGCTGGGCTTATGGCTTATTTGCTTTAACTTCAGCTCTAGTATATCCGTTAGTTGGGAAAATTTCTGATAGAGTGGGTGATAGGAAACTATTAATTGTATACGCCTGGTCTATGGCTATATTAATGCTTTGTTTCCCTATTGTAACAGAAGTTTGGCATGTATATATTCTCCAAATTTTAATGGGTATTTTAGGTGCTGTGCAGCGTAATACCGAGAAGACGTCGTTAGCGCGGAAGGTAGTGCATAAGGAAGCTGGTTATGAAATCGGGAAATACCATGTATGGACATCAATTGGTGGCGGAGTAGCTATAATTGCAACTGGTTACCTAGTGGATTTCTTTACGATAGGGACTATTTTTTACATTGCTTCAGTTTTATATGTAGTTAGTGGATTTATATTAAGCCGCAGTGATAAGTAATTAAAAGTATTTCCATTCCCATTTTTACCTGATTACCCTTTATTTGTTATACTTATGGAGAAGACAAAAGAAAAGGGGACATTGCCTTTGATGAAATTTATAGTTTTAGCTATTCTCACTTTGTTTTTGATTCCATGGACTAGAAGCGGTAATAAAATTCGCGCGGTGGATAAAGGAGGAAATGAGAAAGTTGTAAAGGGTAAGAAATCATCTATTTTAGTTATTCCTGTTTTATTTTGGATAGGTATTGCAATCTATGAATATTTTTGGCTAATTGATGATCGAGCAGATTCTATTCTTACTCATTATTCTGTTGCAGTAGCGATTTTAATTGGGCTTGTTTTATTTTCACAAGAGCAGGTAGGGAAATTAGAAGGTATGTTAAAAGGACTTCTAATGTTTGTTTTACTCGCAAGTTACGGCTATTTTGGTTATTTGCACGATATAGTAATCTCGCAAAAGAAATATGATTCTGTCGTTAAGGTAGAGAAAGATATTTCAGAGCCATTTACTGAAAATGACCAACCGTTTACAGTTCCGCCTAAAACAGCGGAGAATAAAATGAAAAAGGTATTTGGTGACATTCCGAAAGTAGCTTATTTTGAGCTAGGGGAATTAACACCACAAATGGTAAACGGGGAAGCTTTATACGTAGCGCCGATTGAAGTTTCAGGTTTTTTTAAAGCACGTAAAGCAGAAACAATTCCAGGTTACGTAACGATGTCAGGTACAAATCCTGATGCGGAAGCGAAATTACATCTTGGATATAAAATGAAGTATGTACCAAGTATGTTTTTTGGTAATAAATTAGAACGTGTCGTTCGAAAAGCAGAGCCAGATTTAATCTTTAAAGGAAAACCAAAATTTGAGGTTGATGATAAAGGGAAACCGTATTATACAATGACATACGGCGAGTTTATTTCAGGAAGATCAGGTTTTGAAGTACAAGGGGTTGTCGTTGTTGATGCACAAACAGGCGATGTGAAACGATATGATAAAGGGAAGGCACCTAAGTTCGTTGATGGTGTATTAAATCATGAAACAGCATCAACGTTAAATACGTACTTCGGGAAATATATTCATGGATTCTGGAATACGAAATTCTCACAAACTGACATGAAGATTCCGACTGAATGGGGAACGAAGGAAGGTGTTACACCAATCTTCGGGAAAGATGGCAAACTGTATTATTTTACAGATTTCACCTCTCCGAAAGAAGGAGTAGATTCTGCCCTCGGTTACTCATTAGTTGATGCACGTACAGGAAAGTTGTATTACTACAACGGAAAAGAAGTAAAGGGAATTATGGACGGTTCGGCTGCTACAGAAGTAGTAGATAATTCCTTTAAGAGAGAGAAATGGCATGGAACGATGCCGGTTATTTATAACGTATATGGTAAACCTGCTTGGATTGTTCCAGTTATTGATGATGGTGGATTAGTACGTGCCCATACCGTTATATATGCTTCTAACGCGAAGGTCTTTGCAGCCGGTTCAACGCAAAAAGAAGCACTTGAAAATTATAAAAATGTACTGAGTGGAAGTGGTGATTCATTTAGACCAACTTCAAATGGGAAAGAAGCACAAAAAGAAGGTATTGTACAACGTGTGTATAAAGAAAAATCAGGTGAAAATACGATTGTCTACGTACTGTTAGAAAATGAGCAAAAAGTATTTATGATACCTGCGAAGAAATTCCCATATGCAATGTTTACAGAAGTAGGAGATCCAATTCAAATCACATATTTAGACACAGGAGAAATGATGGCATCTGTATCTAAATTTACAAATAGTAATTTGAAAAAGTAGGCGATAGAAATTCTATCGCTTTTTTTTACATTATTAAACAGGGAAATACGGTATACTTGACGTATATTTATGTTGTAACTATAATTGTTACGATTAAGTAGTTATATGAAAGGGTGAATGGAAAAAGTGAATGGAGTTAATCACGAAGTATATAAACCTGTAAAGATAAACAGGTTATGGATGATTCTTGTATTAGGGACACTTACGGCAATTGGGCCATTATCTATTGATATGTATTTGCCTTCTTTACCAAAGTTAACGGATGATTTACAAACGGGTGCATCCCTTGCGCAGCTTACATTAACTGCTTGTCTGCTTGGGCTTTCAGTAGGACAGTTATTTGTTGGTTCAATTAGTGACATTTACGGAAGGCGCAAACCTCTTATTATCGCTCTTATTATTTATGTTGCTTCTTCTTTACTTTGTGCTGTTGCACCATCTATTTGGAGTTTAGTGCTTTTACGCTTCTTACAAGGTGCTTCAGGATCTGCTGGTATCGTTATATCACGTGCAATGGTACGTGATATGTATTCAGGTTCTGAAATGACGAAGTTTTTCTCATTACTTATGTTAGTAAACGGAGCAGCACCTATTTTGGCACCGATTATTGGAGGGCAATTATTACAGTTCACATCATGGCGCGGCGTCTTTATCGTCCTTGGAGCAATTAGTGTATTCATGCTAATATCAGCTACTTTCGTATTACGTGAAACATTACCTCCTGAAGAAAGAGAGACAGGTGGTTTGTCGGGAACGCTGGCGACATACGGAAAGCTTCTGAAAGATCGTTTATTTATGGGTTATGCATTGTCGCAAGGATTAGTAACAGCTGCAATGTTTGCTTATATTTCTGGTTCACCGTTCGTGTTGCAAAATATATACGGGGCATCACCGCAAGAGTTTAGTTTGTTCTTTGCGATTAACGGTATTGGTATTATTATTGCTAGCCAAGTTACTGGCCGCCTAGCAGGGAAAGTTAATGAGAAAACTTTATTTGTTTTCGGTATTGTTATTGCGGCTGTTGGCGGTCTATCGTTACTACTTACAATCGTATTTGGAATAGGTCTAATCGGTGTTTTATGCTCGCTATTCCTCGTCGTATCAAGTGTTGGGGTTGTATCAACAACGGGCTTCTCGTTAGCAATGAGAAATCAAAGACAAGCAGCAGGAACAGCATCAGCTTTATTAGGTTTATTACAGTTCATTTCAGGAGCACTTGTTGCACCGCTAGTAGGTATTGGTGGAAGTAATACAGCACTTCCTATGGGTGTTGTTATAGCTCTTTGTGAAATTGGTGCTGTGTTATGCTATTTATTCATGGCAAAAAGAAGTGAAAAGCAGTTTGAACTGCAACAATACCAAAATTTAGAGGCTTAACAAAAAGAGCTGATTCAAACATTTCTTTGAATCAGCTCTTTTTTTCATTTCTTTGAAATAACTCATACATATTATTCATGATCGCATCATATAAGAAAGCAAGTTTATCCCATACCCAACGGTTGCTATCGACCTCTTTCTCTCCGCAGTCAATAATATCAGTATGATCTGTAATTCTATATGCCCTCTCAACGATAATAGGAGCAATCTTCGGTATACGTGGAATTTCTTTTAAAGCATCTGCAAAGTTTCCGATATAAACATGACCGATAATTTCGATTGTTAATGATTTATCAGATATATTGAGTACAGTATGAAATTTATTTGTATGTTGTTGTTTTAAATGTTGTGCTAACTGAAATGGAGCATGCTTCTTTTTTAATACGCGGCGAAGGCTCTCTGTATTTTCAATATGGAGTGATTTTTCGCGAATAAGGACACGAATATCTTCTCCCATAAAAGGTATTGTATTGTACATGGATGATTCTCCTTAGAAACTTAACTACGCTTGCGTTATGCATATGTAAGTCTAGCATGGTTTGTTCTCTACGTGTGCTTACAGTTTTGTAAGGTGGCATAGTAAAGGAGTGCAAAAGTTACTTGAATAAAGTGACGATACTGTGACAAAAATGTTGATATACATATTAAGAAATCATCTTAAGTGCAAAATTTAGGATGTTCTCGGTATAATAAAACAAGTGGAGATAAGAAAAACTGTAATTCGTAGTAGATGTAGATAAAAGGAGAATAAGAGATGAAGAAGGTTTTCGGTATTGCAATGCTTGGGGGTATGCTCCTTCTAGCGGGATGTAATGGAAATAAAGACACGAAAGATACGAAAGAACCGAAAGAAAAGGTAGAGCAATCTACTGAACAGACAGAAGATATGAAAGCGTATCGCGAGGTACATGAAAAGTATGATGCGAAGATGAACAAGGAAATTAATAAAGCGTTACAGTTATTTGAAGTGGCAAAAGAAAAGGGCGGTAAGGAAATAACTAATGCTAAATATAAGGAAGACGTGCAAAATGTAACAACGGGCATGCTAGAAGATATAGATCATATGCGTAAAGAAATTCGTGTACCGAAGTCGAAAGAACAAGAACATGAAATGTATGTTGGTTTCTTAAATGAATCGGAACAAGCAATGAAAAAATTACAGAAGTTAGCTAAAGAAGAAGACTCATCGTTGATTCGTGATATAGAAATTAATTTTTCAACAGCATCGACATACTATAAACGTTTTCAAACAGAAACGGAAAAATAACCTTGCGCATGCAAGGTTATTTTTTCTTATTTACGTAAAAATACTATATACAGTAGATACTAATAAAGTTCACCTATATGCGCCTTCAATCCTCGAATACTTAATACCCATTGAATTTCTGTTTTATTATGAGTATCAACGAAAACTGATTTTTCTAAATATATCCAATTTGATTGACTTTTCATTTTTTCAGAATTATAATTCAAAATATACAATTTGAACCAAATAATAATATAGCAATTTACTTATCCAGAGAGGTAGAGGGACTGGCCCTATGACACCTCAGCAGCGGGTTCTGAAATAGAACACCGTGCTAATTCCAGCAAGCAAGTCTTGAAAGATAAGTGATGGGCATAGTTTTATTAAGCCTTGATCTTATTTTTTAAGATCAAGGCTTTTTGTGTTTTAAGAAGTGGAGAAGGAATGATGGGAACAAATATGTCAATAAAACAAAGTAAATTCATTTGTTTAGGGGGTTATTGAAGTGTATGTTATTAAAAAACTATCGGTTATGGTATTCACGCTATGGGTTATTACGACAGTAACATTTTTAATTATGCATATTATTCCAGGGGATCCATTTTCATCAGACGCGAAAATCTTTCCTGAAGAAGTGATACAAAATATGAGAGCGAAGTATCACCTTGATGAACCGTTATGGAATCAGTATGTTGCTTATTTAGATGGCGTAGTTCATTTTGATTTTGGTGAATCTGTTCAATCGACAGGTCAAGGCGTATCAGAAATTATAACGACCGGCTTTGGCCCATCGGCCATCATTGGTCTACAAGCACTTGTTATTTCGTTGTTAGTCGGAATTGCCGCAGGTACATTTGCTGCTCTATATCACGGGAAAGTAATTGATTATAGTGTGAGCTTGCTTGCGATTCTCGGTATTTCTATTCCGAGTTTTATTTTAGCGCCGCTATTCATACAAGTATTCGCCATTCAATTTGAACTTTTACCAGTAGCGTCTTGGGGAACATTTGAGCATACTGTATTACCTTCCTTCGCATTAGCGCTCGGGCCAATCGCAGTTATTACAAGATTTGTTCGCTCTAATATGATTGAAGTGTTGCAGAGTGATTATATTAAGCTAGCGAGAGCGAAAGGTATACCAATTAAGAAAATCATTATAAGACATGCTCTTCGAAATGCGATTGTTCCGGTACTTACATTTGTTGGCCCATTAATGGCTGGACTTTTAACAGGGACTTTCGTTATTGAAAAAATCTTTTCAATTCCTGGTTTAGGAAAATATTTTGTAGATAGTATTTTTAACCGAGATTATCCGGTGATTATGGGAACAACCATTTTCTATAGTGCGCTATTAATTGTATGTATTTTTATTACAGATATCATTCATCGTATTGTTGATCCGCGCATTCGTTCTATTACGTAAGGAGGGTGATGTTTAAATGGGGGCTTATGAAATTAATGACCAGTTATTAACGAATGAAGAGAAAAAAGAATTAACGATAAATAAAGATCAGCAAACGATTAGCCGGAAAAAGGAAGTGTTTCGCAAGTTTATATCAAACCCTATAGCAGTTTTAGGGGCAGTGACGTTATTACTAATTATTATTTTCTCGCTTATTGGCGAAAGTTTAACGTCATTTACTGCGAGTGAACAAGTAAAAGAAGCAACTAATTTACCGCCTAGTAGTGAGCATTGGTTCGGAACAGACGATTTAGGGAGAGATATTTGGGCGCGTACTTGGGCTGGTGGGAAAATTTCATTAACAGTTGGATTGGTAGCAGCAGCTCTTGATATAGGGCTTGGTGTACTTATCGGAGGTTTTAGTGGATATGTGAGAGGGCGTAATCGTCTTGGAACGTTAATTGATGAGTGGATTATAAGAGGGATTGAAGTGTTATACGGTATCCCATATTTGTTAATTGTTATTTTACTATTAATCATTATGAAACCAGGACTTTTTACAATTATAATCGCCCTTGCGTTAACGGGATGGATTGGCATGGCACGTCTCATTCGGGCGCAAGTACTTTCATTGAAACAAAGAGAATTTGTTATTGCAGCAGAGCGATTAGGCACACCTCATATGAAAATTATATATGGGCATTTAATTCCAAACTTAACAGGGATTATTATCGTAAATTTATCATTTACAATTCCAGCAGCTATTTTTTCAGAATCATTTTTAAGCTTTATCGGACTTGGAGTACAATCACCAGCAGCAAGCTGGGGGACGATGACAAACGATGCGCTCGGGACATTATTGAGCGGAGAATGGTGGCAACTATTCTTCCCAGCAATCATGATTGCACTCATTATGTTCGCATTTAATGCAATTGGTGATGGTTTGCAAGATGCAATTGATCCGAAAATCGTAAAACGGAATCGGAAGGAGAAAAAACATGGGACAGCTCTTATCTTTAGAAAAAGTAACGTTGGCCGTTGAAAAAGAGAATAGTAAACAAGCAATTGTGAAGCATGTTTCCTTTTCTATTAACGAAGGTGAAATTGTTGCACTTGTAGGAGAAAGTGGCTCAGGAAAAAGTGTTACAGCACAATCAATTATCGGTCTAAATCAAGAATCAATTCGTATTGATGATGGAAATGTATCTTTCCAATCAAAGGAATTAACTAATTTACAAGAATCAGAATGGAATCAAATTCGCGGGAAAGATATTTCCTTTATCTTTCAAGACCCGCTTTCATCTTTAAATCCGACGATGAAGGTGGGAAGACAAATTACAGAAGTAATTGTGCAGCATGAAAAAAAATCGAAAAAAGAGGCAAAAGAAATTGCGATTAACTTACTAAATGATTTAGGGATACATGAAGCAGAGAAACGCTTTGAACAATACCCGTATCAGTTAAGCGGAGGTATGAGGCAGCGTATTTGTTTAGCAATTGCGTTTGCATGTCACCCGAAGCTCGTTATTGCAGATGAACCTACAACGGCGTTAGATGTAACAATTCAAAAACAAATTATGGGGTTATTAAAAGAGCGAAAAGAAAAACAAAATACGAGTATTTTATTAATTACACACGACTTGGCGCTTGTACGTGAAGTAGCTGACCGAGTAGTAGTTATGTATGGGGGGCGTGTTGTTGAAAAAGGAACGATACAGGAGGTAATAGGTTCTCCTAAACATCCATATACGAAAAGCTTATTACAAGCAATTCCGAATATGGATGATTCAGAAAAGGTACTCCGGGCAATTGAGGGAACAACACCTTCAATTGAAACGTTAAATAGTTTTGGGTGCCCGTTTGTGAATCGTTGTCCTGTAGCGCTAAAAGAATGTATCCATCGTTTTCCGGAAAAAACATCGTATTCTGGGGAGCATAGTTCGCATTGTTGGCAACACATTCTAGAGCACAATAAAGCGAAATCAAAAGAGAAGGTGAATGCTTCATGACGACAGATTTAATAGCTGTAAAACAAGTAACAAAAACATATGGAAGTAAAAATAAAGAAATTGCGGCGCTAAAAGGTATATCACTTTCTATTCCGAAAGGAACAACTCTTGGCATTATCGGAGAAAGTGGTTCAGGAAAAACAACACTTGGTAAGCTCATAGCTGGGATTGAAAAACCAACGTCTGGTGAAATTGATTATAACGGTCAAGTTGTTCACACGCTGAAGTCAGCTAATAAGCGAAATTTCTTACAGAAAGTACAGTTTATTTTTCAAGATTCCACAGCTGCATTAAATCCGCGCTGGAAAGTACGCGATAGCGTAACAGAAGGATATATTTCATTCGGTTTAGGCGATAAAGGATTGAAAGATAAAGTCGCAGGTGATGCACTAGAGCGTGTTGGATTAGATAGACGATATATTGATCGTTATCCCCACGAATTTAGCGGAGGGCAACGTCAACGTATTGCTATTGCAAGAGCACTATTATGTGAGCCAGAAGTTTTAATCCTTGATGAACCAATTTCAGCATTAGATGTTTCACTGCAAATCCAAATTGTACATCTGCTGCAAAAGATTCAAAAGGAACAAGGCTATACATATTTATTTATCGCACATGATTTACCGATGGTTCACTATTTATGTGAAAAAGTGGCTGTCTTATACAAAGGAGAACTTGTTGAATTTGGAAATACGGACGAAGTATTCCGTAATCCACAACATTCTTATACAAAAACATTATTAGCATCAACACCAAAAATTTCAGGTTAAAGGAGAATGTAGGATGAAGAAGTTTTTACTGTTTGTCATTATGACTGTTTTAGCAATTACTTCTGTTGCTTGCGGTAAGAAAGAGACGCAAAAAGCGAGTGCTGGTAAGGGTGAAGGAGATCGATTAGTAACGAATATTAGTAGTGATCCGTATACGCTTGATTCTGCCATTGCGACAGATAGCACGTCAGGTTATGTAATTGGGCAGTTGTTTTCAAGTTTATATACGCAAGATAGTGATGGGAAATATCAAAATGAATTAGCAGAGAAAGAAGAAGTAAACGCTGATGGGACTGAGTATACAATTCATTTAAAGAAAGATATTAAATGGTCGGACGGTTCTCCTATTACAGCAAATGATTTTGAGTTTGCATGGAAGCGATTATTAAATCCGAAAACGGGTTCTATGAATGCGACAGAAATGTATTTTATTAAAGGAGCAGAGGCATATAATACTGGAAAAGGTGAAGAAGGGCAAGTTGGTATTCAAGTCGTTGATCCTCAAACATTAAAGGTGACACTTGAGCACCCAGTTGCTTCTATTAAACAAAAATTAGCAAGTTCATTATTTATTCCATTATCTAAAAAATCGATTGATGATAATAATAAATTAAAAACAGATCCAAAAGAGTTAATTACGAACGGACCATTCACGTTAAAAGAATGGAAGCATAACCAAGCTATTACAGTACAAAAAAATAAAGAATACTATGATAAAAAGGTAACATTAAAAGAAATTGAGTTTCGTATTATTCCAGATTCTAAAACAGCGTACCAATTGTACAAATCAAAAGAATTAGATTTGCTAAGTAGCTTACCACAAGAGATGATTGAAAAAGAAAAAGGAAACAAAGAATATAAGCGCGTTGCAGGATTCTCATCTTATATTTATTCGTTTAACGTAGAAAAAGAGCCGTTTACAAATGCGAAAGTACGTAAAGCATTTTCATTAGCGGTTGATCGTAAGTTTATCGTTGAAAAACTGTATAAAAATAATGCACAGGAAGCATATGCATTCGTTCCAGAAGGAGCAAAAACACAAGGTGGTCGTGATTTCCGTAAAGAAAAAGGTGATTACGTAAAGTTCGATCCAGCAGAAGCGAAAAAATTATTAGAAGAGGGTATGAAAGAGCAAGGTTGGTCTACATTACCTGAAGTAACATTAAAATTCACTACAGATACACAGCATAAAAAAGTAGCAGAAGCAATGCAAGAAATGTTTAAGAAAAATCTTGGTGTAGATATTAAATTAGAAAATAAAGAGTGGAAGAGTTACATCGACACATACAAGCAAAGTGATTTCCAATTAGCTTATATGGGATGGGGCGGCTCTCTATTAGATCCAATTACTAAACTAGATTTATATGCAGGTGATGGTCCAAACAACTATGCAAAATGGCATAATAAAGAATTTGACGCTTTAGTAAAAGAAGCAGAAGTTGAACAAAACGAAGATAAGCGCTTTGACTTATTGCATAAAGCAGAAGATATTATGTTTGATGATGCACCATTAATCCCAATTATTTCCCCAAGCTCTTCGTATTTACAAAAATCATCAGTATCTGGCGTCCAATTCATTATCGGTTCTAGCCCAGAACTAAGATACGTAAAAATTAAAAAATAAAGAAGTAGGCAACCGCCTACTTCTTTATTTTATTTCTCTTTTATATTCTTTTTTCGTTCCGTCAGAGAAGACAACTTCTAAAGCGAATTTTTGATAGTCTTTATCAAGTTTGAATACATTTACTACTTGATCAATTACTTCTTGATCTGGTGTGTTTTTATCAAATTTTAATTCTTGTAGAAGAGGGCTTAACTTTGTAACAGCCTCGTCACCTGTGAACTTTACATCTGTTTTATGGTCTTCAATTTTTGCTTCCATTTTCTTATCCGCTGCTACATTTTTATAATCAGCTTCGTAGTCTTTCTTCGTATCTTGATAGTCTGCTTTTAAATCAAATTCATTAAAGTTTAGTTTTAAATCTGCAGGAGCCTCATTTTTTGCTTCTTCAGTTGTCTTTTTATTAGAAGTTGCATCTTCTTTTGCAGGAGCTTTGCATCCTGTTAATGCAGGTACTAGCATAAGAGCTAATAAAGCTGATAGTAAAATTCTCATCATAAATTCCTCCTTAAGGTAACTTCGTTCTATACAAGTTTTTCCCAATTTCATGTAATTATGTATGTGTTGAAAATAAATTATTTTCTTATAGCTTCAAGGATTAATCCGCAATTTAAATCAAAAAGGATTTGTATGTATATGGTAAATTGAAGTTGTGAGGAGGTACTGAAATGCATGAAGAATATAAAGAGATGATAAAAAAAGCAATCGAATATGTAGAGAATCATTTGCATGAAGAGCTTACAACAGAAAGAGTGGCATTTCACAGTGCAGTATCGATGTACCATTTTCATCGTATTTTTCAAAGTTATATCGGGATGAGTGTAACGGATTATGTTCGTAAGAGAAGATTAACTCATGCTGCACAAGCTTTAGTGTCGACTGAAAGAGCAGTCATTGATATTGCAGTGCAATATGGTTTTTCCTCACAAGAGGCATTTACTAGAGCTTTTAAAAGAATGTTTCAATTACCACCAAAAAAATATCGAAAGTATTTCCAGTCATTTTATATAGAAAGAGAGGGTGTTTCAATGGAAAAAGGTATACCAAAAGGATGGGTATTAAGCGGAAGTCATCCTGCTGAATATGAGATGGGTTTAGATTACGAAGTTGTTCATCAAGGAAAAGTATCTGCATATATAAAAGCGAAAGAGAACGTTACGCATGGAGGCTTTTCGACATTAATGCAAATGTTCCGAGCGGATAAATATGTAGGTAAGAGATTACGTTTAACAGCATTCATTAAGAGTGAGAATGTAAAAGATTGGGCAGGATTGTGGATGCGAGTAGATGGAAAAGATACAGAGCCTATTGCTATGGATAACATGCAAAATCGTCCAATTAAAAATACGAATAACTGGCAATCGTACTCGGTTGTACTAGATATAAAAGAAGAAGCACTTGGTATTGCATTTGGTGTTTTATTATCAGGAGAAGGTTGTGTCTGGCTAGATAGTATTCGATTTGATGAAGTGGATGAAAAAATTCCTTCAACAGATTTGGCAGAAAATTTTTATGAAACACTCTTAGAAGAACCTGTGAATTTGCAATTTGAAGAAGTAGAAAAATAAAAGGTAAGGAGAAAAGATATGCTCAAATATGTAAAACTAATAAGTGTTAGTCTAGTAGTATCTTCGGGTATTATGGGAATCAATTATTTAATTAGTTATCTTTGGTCAGGACATATACCTTCGTTGACGTGGAGAACATATTTGATGTTTATGATTATATTTATTATGAGTTTTAGTTCAATACAAAAAGAAGGGAAAGAGGATTATTGACGATAGTCTTCTTCGCATTTCTTTCATTAACATACAAATGTTTATCACTGTATTCGAGATTATTTCCCGCAACATACGCAGCGAATGGTTATTATACAATAATATTTAGCGGAGTTAATTTAGAGAAAAATATTATTTCGTTATTGTTTATTATTTCAGTTACACAATTGGTAGCGGGAATCGCTATAGTTATAAAAGGAATGGTAAAGGGAAGAAGCTCTGTAGTTAAAGAAGTATAAAGTAAAAAAGGTATCCCACGAAGGATACTTTTTTATTAGTACTTATTATTTTGCAACTTCTGTCCACTTGTAGTTAAATTCACCGCCAAAGTCAGTTGTTACAAGTCCTTTAATAAATCCGCGTTGTAAGTAAGAGCGACCTTGTTGGTATAAAGGAGCGACAGCGCCATCTTGTAATAAGATTTTTTCAGCTTGCTTCATTGCTTCCCAGCGACCTTTTTCATCACCAGCTAAATCAGTTTTTACTTTACGAATAAGCTCGTCGTACTCTTTGTTAGAGTATTTATCGAAGTTATAAGCACTATCTGTTGTGAATAGATCTAAGAATGTAATAGGATCCGCGAAGTCAGGGCCCCAGCCATCGATTCCGATTTCGTAATCACCACTTAATAGTAGTTTTAATTGTTGCTTACGTGGTTGAGGCTTTAAGTTCACTGTTAATCCATCTAGATTCTTTTCTAGTTCACCTTTTAAATATTCACCAGTCTTTTTAGCTAAAGCATTATCACTTGTTAATAGTTCAATTGTTACTTTGTCAGTACCAAGTTCTTGTTTCGCTTTTTTCCAGTTTTCTTTTGCAGATTTCACATCATCTTTGACTAGATTTCCGTTTTCTTTACGGAAGTCGTTGCCTTCTGGACTTTTTGCGAATTTCGCAGGAACCATTCCTTCAGCTGGGACAGCACCGTTATTTAAAATTGTTTCTACGTATGCTTTTTTATTCATTGCTCCGTTAATAGCGAGGCGTGCATGTTGATTTTTTAATGTTGCATTTTTTTGATTTAGTCGTAAGAATTGAATGCCGACTTCAGCGCGTTCCTTGAAGTTTGGATCACCCTTATATTTATCAACAAACTCCGCAGTTAAAGCAACACGATCAATTTGTCCTGAATCATATAAGTTAACTTCTGTAGACTTATCTTTAACGAAATTAAAGTTGATTTCTTCTAGTTTTACAGTTTTAGCATCCCAATAGTTAGGGTTCTTCTTCAATTGGAAGCTTTGTTCATGTTTCCAGTTATCTAACGTGAAAGCCCCGTTGTAAATTAAATGCTTTGTTTCTAAACCGTATTTATCACCTTGAGATTTTAAATACTCTTCATTAATTGGTAAGAATGTTGCAAATGTCGTTAAGCTTAAGTAGTAGGGAACAGGACGGTCTAGTTGTACTTCTAAAGTTTTGTCATCAAGAGCTTTGACGCCTAATTGATCAACCGGTAATTGTTTTTGATTTATTTGTTTCGCATTCTGTATGTCGAAGAATAAGAATGCATATTCAGCTGCTGTATCAGGATTTACGGCACGTTGCCAAGCGAAGACAAAGTCTTTTGCTGTAACAGGAGTACCATTTGACCATTTTGAATCACGAAGATGGAATGTATATTTTGTTTAATCGGGACTAACGTTAACCGACTCAGCAACACCAGGAATAGGTTTATTATCTTCTCCTATTGCATATAAGCCTTCAAAAACATTTCGCATTACATTCATGGATTCCCCATCTGTTGCTTTTGCGACATCCATTGTTGGAATTTCTGAAGCAAATGACAAGTTAATTGCCTGTTTATCAGGTGCTTTATCGTTTGCTTTCGCTCCGCTTGCATTATCTTTATTTCCCCCGCAAGCAGTTAGTAGTAGACTCGCCCCTAAAACTGATGCAACAACAGGTACAACTTTTTTTTCATTGTTCTTTCCTCCCTAAATGTGTTGTTCGTAACGTCATAATGTCCATGTCTTGAAGTGTAGCTATAGAAGAAGAGAAAACATATTATAAATATGTGTATATAGGTAATCAGGTGTTCTATATGTATATACATGTTGAACTATAATCTGTCGTTATATGTTTCAACTTAGTAGACATTACATTTTGGTGGTAAAATATTTCGTTTCTTTGATTATTTAGAATATTAACACTGGAAAGAACTATATGTCAATAATAAAAAACAGAGTATTAATTTCTTAAAATAATATATTAAGAAACAGATTTCCTTGTATCGGGGAATCTGTTTCTATTAATCTAATTTTCGATTTTTGCCCACTTGAAGTTTAACTGGCCTGCAAAGTCAACTTGCACAATTCCTTTTACATAAGAACGCTCTAGATAAGATTCTCCTTTTTGGTAAAGAGGAGCGATAACAGAGTCCTTAAATAATATTTTCTCTGAT
Source organism: Bacillus cereus group sp. BfR-BA-01316 (assembly GCF_022664195.1). Lineage (NCBI taxonomy): Bacteria > Bacillati > Bacillota > Bacilli > Caryophanales > Bacillaceae > Bacillus > Bacillus cereus group sp. BfR-BA-01316. The sequence goes on along the minus strand of NZ_JAKUGX010000017.1, from coordinate 56,882 downwards.
GCTAGTAACGCCTCCCAGCGAGCTTTTTCATCACCAGCCAAGGTAGTTTTAACTTTTTCAATTGTGTCATCAAACTCTTTATTAGAGTAATGATCTAAGTTGTAAGGGTTATTCGTCGTAAATAGTTCAAGGAATGTAATTGGATCAGCAAAGTCAGGGCTCCAACCGTCAATTCCAATTTCATATTCACCTTTTAATAATAATGAAACCTGCTGCTTACGTGGCTGAGGTTTTATATTAACTGTTAAGCCATCTAGGTTCTTTTCTAGTTGTTCTTTTAAAAATTCTCCTGTTTTCTTCTCAAGGTCACCGTCACTTGTTAATAGTTCTAATGTTATTTTTTCAGAACTAAGTTCTTGTTTTGCCTTTTTCCATAATTCCTTTGCGGATTTTGTATCTGTTTTCGTTAAGTCACCGTTCGCAGAGCGGAAGTCTGTTCCATCTGGCCCTTTCGCAAATTTTTTCGGAATGAGACTGTACGCTGGTGTAGAGCCATCATTCAATAGCGTATTTACAAAGGATTTTTGATCAATTGCTTTATCGATGGCTTGGCGTACAGATACGTTTTGCAGCACTTTGTTTTGTTGGTTCATACGTAAAAATTGTACGCCTACATTTGGACGTTCTTTAAAGTTCCCATCTTTTTTATACTTATCAACGAAATCAGATGTTAATTTTATACGGTCTAATTGTTTTGATTCAAATAAATTTACTTCCGTTGATTTCTCTTTTACAACGTTGAAATTGATTTCTTCGAGTTTGACATTATCTTTATCCCAATAGGTAGGGTTTTTCTTGAATTTAAAGCTTTGTTCATGCTTCCAATCGTTTAGTGTAAAAGCTCCGTTGTACAAGATTTTGTTATCTTCTAAAGCGTACTTATCACCTTGTGCTTTAAAAAATTCCTCGTTGATTGGTAGAAATGTTGGGAACGCCGTTAAGCTAATAAAGTATGGAACAGGACGCTCTAGTTCTACCTCAAACGTATGGTCATCAATTGCTTTTACACCAAGTTGATCGGCTGGAAGCTCTTTACTGTTAATTTTTTTAGCGTTTTTAATATCAAAGAATAAAAAAGCATATTCAGAGGCTGTTGCTGGATCAACAGCTCTTTGCCAAGCGAAGACAAAATCTTTCGCTGTTACAGGTGTGCCGTTCGACCATTTTGAATCTCGTAAATGGAATGTGTATTTCGTTTTATCGCTACTCACTTCATGAGACTTTGTGACACCAGGAACAGGTTTATTACCCTCGCCAAGATTGTATAAACCCTCAAATACGTTTCTCATTACTTGACCAGAATCAGTATCTGTAGCACGAGCCGTATCCATTGTTCGAATCTCAGTAGGTGAAGATAAGTTTAAAACTTGCTTACTAGGTGCCTCATCTTTTGCATTTGCTCCGCTCGCTTCGTTTTTATAACTACCGCAACCAGATAATAAAATACTTACTCCTACAACTGATGCAATACTGGGTACAAACTTCTTTTTCATTTGATTTTCCTCCTAAATAGTTAATAAGATTGGATGATGATGAGGGCAATGAAAAATAAAAAATCCCTCTTTTCGTATTGAGAAAGAGGGATTTTTACGTACAAGTTATGCACCCGTATATAAACGAAGTCCCTCATTCTATCTTTCAAGCATAAAGCTTGCAGGAAGTGGCACAGTATTCAAAATGAACCTGCTGCCGAGGTTTCAAAGGGCCAGTCCCTCCACCTCTCTTGATACAATGAGTAAACAAATGAATTTTATTAATTTTTGCGTTTATTTGATAATTCGAAATCTTACACCTTAGATAATGAAGTGTCAATCAAATGGGGTATAGTTTAAATTTTCAGTTTTATTAAAAATAAAAAAAACCACTGCATATGGCAGTGGTTTCCCTACTAGAAGTTAAAGTTATCTGGATCTGGACCAACGCGATGATTTTCATTTAAAGCTTGAATTGCTTTCATATCATCCGAGCTTAATTCAAAGTCGAAGATGTTTGCATTTTCAATAATGCGGTGTTCTTTAATAGACTTAGGGATTGTCACAACTTCATTTTGTAGATCCCAACGTAAAATAACTTGTGCAGTTGATTTATTATATTTTGTCGCAATTTCTTGTAATGTTGGATTATCCAGTAGTTGTCCTTGCATTAATGGTGACCAAGCCTCAAGCTGGATGTTATGTTCTTTACAGAAAGCATGTAATTCTTCTTGTGCTAAGCGAGGGTGGTATTCCACTTGGTTGACTATTGGCTTAATTTCAGCAATTTCAAATACGTCTTGTAAGTGGTGAATGTGGAAATTACTCACACCGATAGCACGAACACGACCATCTTTATAAAGCTGCTCTAAAGCTTTCCATGATTCAGTGTATTTTCCTTTTACAGGCCAATGTACTAAGTATAGATCTAAATATTCTAGACCTAATTTTTCTAATGTAGTTTCAAACGCTTGTAATGTTGACTCGTAACCTTGATCACTATTCCAAACCTTTGAAGTGATGAATAACTCTTCACGAGGAATACCAGATTCTTGAATTGCCTGTCCAACGCCTTCTTCGTTTTTATATATCGCAGCAGTATCGATACTACGGTATCCATTTTTTATAGCTGCTTTTACAGAATCAATTACTTCTGTACCATCTTCAACTTTAAAAACACCTAAGCCGAACCAAGGCATTTTCACGCCGTTATGTAATGTTGTATAGTCCTTTAAACTTGTTAAAGTCATATTAATTCCCCCTAGCTTTTTTATTGGTTGCTTCAACTGCTTGTTGAATGACTCCTAAAAAATTATTTTCATATAGAATTTTTAAGCCTTCAGCCGTTGAACCTCCTGGTGTTGTTACTTGTTCGCGGAGCATAGCTGGATCCTGATTTTGCTGGAGCATAGCGGCAGAGCCAGCAATCATTTGAATAACAAGGTGTTTTGCTGTTTCCTCATCAATACCATAGCTTTTCGTTGCTTCAATTAAACCTTCAGCAAAGTGATAGAGGAAAGCAGGTGCACTACCAGTAACTGCGGTAAGTTGGTGAACTTCCTCTTCGGTACAAGGTTGCGAGGTACCGATGCCTTTTAAAAGAAGTTGTAACGTTTCTTGATGTGTTTCATCTACAGAATGTCCCGTCGTATATAAGGAGATAGACTTGCCAATTCCAGCAGCTGTATTTGGCATAATCCAAGCAACAGGTATTCCTTGAGGGAGTCTTTCTTCTAGATAAGATGGTCCGATTCCAGCAGCAACTGTCACAACAAATTGATCAGTTAGAAGAGGAGAAAGCTCCGCTAATAGCTGTTCATGTGCGACAGGTGGCATTGCTAAAACAATTGTATCTACAGATTTAATATGTTGTTTCCAATCAGTTGTAACAGATATATCATATTGATTTTGTAATTGCTTCAATTTTTCTATGTTGCTTCGATTGGAAACAATAATTTCTTCGATGTATTCTTTACTTGTTGTAAGTAGTCCGGCAAATATAGCTTCTGCCATACGACCGGCACCAATAAATAAAATTCGATGTTTATTAGGCATATCCTTTATTCCTTTCTGATGAGAATATGTTATAAAAAACGATACCATTTTTAAGAGAATTTTGTAAAAAGAAAAGGCTTATCGTAAGTGGAATAGGTAAGGGGGGAGGTTTTGTGTATCGATGGCTTGCTAGAATGGAAGAGGAATTATAAAAAACAAGATCGTATAAATAATTATATTTAGAAAATAATTGTAATCAGAAAACCCCTGAAGCGCATATGCTTCAGGGGTTTGTTAATAGATTATAAGTTTATGCTTTTGTCATACCAAGCAATACAGCGCCGCCGATAATTAAAACACTACCTAGTGCAATAAAGATCAATTGACGTTTTGTTTTCTTTTCACCTAAGAAGACAATCGCACCGAATGTTGAGATAACGATTCCAGTTTGAGATAATGGGAAGCTTGTTGCTACTCCAACACGTGGTAATGAAAGAAGTAAGAATAAGTTTCCTGTTCCCCATAGTAAACCAGATAAAGCATTACGCATTGCATATTTGTTAAATGGTTTATGTTTAGATGTCAGTACAACTGCACCAACAAACATACCAACTGCCTGTGGTAAAATAGCAGACCAACCATCAATGTTATACCAACGAATAATAATTACATATACAAGATAACCGAAAGTAGAAACAATTAAAGTAAGAAGTCCCTTTTTCAATTGTCCTGGTGGCTGTGCATTTTCTTTATCATCTAGTGATGTGAATACAACACCAACTACGATTAATAGGATTGCAATCGTTCCCAGAACAATCGTTGTAGTAGTAGTCCACTCACGAAAAGCGATAACTCCAAAGATAGAAGTTGCAACAAGTTGCATACCAGTAGAAATAGTTACAGTAGTTGAAACACCTAGTTTTTCAACTGTTTTTAATTGGTTTACTTGTCCTAAAGCCCAGAATAAACCTGAAATAAAGCCAACAATCAAGACTGTCATTGTTAAAGTTGGTTGAGTAAATACATACATAATTGTTGCGAAGAATAGAGCACCGATTGTCATACCTACCGTTTGGCTATATGCACCACCGCCCATTTTTACGCTTACTAATAAGATGTTTCCCCATGCGATTGCAGGAAGAAGCGCTAATAAAATGTCCATTACAAGACTCCCTTCGGTTTTCTATACCAATATAATTACATATCGTTCTAACGATCGGTAATGCCCCACTAATAGAGTAGAAGATTACCGATCGCTAAAACAGGATGAAGAATTTACGATATAAATGCGTTTTCATTTCTTCATTTTTTGAAACACTTTCATATAATAACAGGAAATTACCTATTTTAGAAAGTGAATTCAAATAAAATGTATATTTAAATAAGAAATAAAATTCAGTCATTAATAAAATCATTTTATTTTTCGGGAAATAAAAAGCAACTTTTGTCGAAAGTTGCTTTAAGAAGTAGTGATTTTTCTATTAATGAGTTGAATACATAGTAAGAATAAAAGGGACATACTAATCGTTATGATTACAAGTGTCCAAGCTAGTTGCATATTACTTGCATCAATAGCCATATAAATCGCCGTTGGAATCGTCTGAGTTTTGCCAGGTATATTTCCTGCAAACATTAAAGTTGCACCAAATTCACCGAGTGCGCGAACAAAGCTTAAAATCATACCACTTAGTAACGCAGGAAATGCAAGCGGGAGTGTAACATGTAGAAAAACTTGATATTCACTTGCACCAAGATCGCGCGCGCCATCTTCAATTTGTACATTTGCGATAGAGAATCCTGTTTTTGCTGATTGGTACATGAGCGGAAATGCAACGACTGTAGAAGCAATGATAGCAGCAGTAGATGTAAACATAATGGACTGCTGAAATAATGATTCAATCCACTTTCCAATGGGACTGTTATTTCCGAAAATGATAATTAGAAAAAAGCCGATAACAGTTGGTGGAAGCACCATTGGTAATAAGAAAATAGTTTCTAATATTACTTTATATCGCCATGAGGAGCGTGCTAGCGCTCGCCCGATAATCGTTCCTAAAATTGTAACGATAATGGTGGCGCATGCAGCTACTCGTAAGGATAGAAAGACTGGTGACAAAATAGCATCAAAGTTCATAGCAATTATGATAGGACAGTAAATCCGTATTTCTTAAAGATAGATTGCGCATCTTTTGATTGTAAATACTCATAGAATGAAGTCGCCTCTTTCTTATGCTTTGATTCTTTTATTACGCCTAAAGGATAGTGGATTGGCTCATGAGAAGTAGCTGCTGCCGTCTCGCCAATTTTTACTTTGTCTGAAATGAGAGCATCTGTTTTGTATACAATACCAGCATCAACATTACCTGTTTCTACATATGTTAACACTTGGCGAACATCTTTTGTAAATACGATTTTATTTTGAACGTCATTCCAAAGATTTTCATGTGTGAGAGAAGCTTTTGCATATTTTCCTGCAGGTACAGATTCAGGTGTACCAAGTGCAATTTTCTTGATTTTTTCATCTTTTAAATCTTGAAATTTTGTAAGAGAACTATCTTTTGGAACGACTAGAACTAGTTCATTTCCAAGAAGATTTTTCCCTTCTTTTTCATTAATGAATCCTTTTTTAACAAGAGTTTGGAATTTATCCTCTGCTGCAGAGAAGAATAAATCAGCAGGTGCACCTTGTTCAATTTGTTGTTGAAGTGCACCAGAAGCACCGAAGTTAAAAGAAAGTTTAATGTTAGGCTCTTTCTCTTTATATTGTTTTTCAATTTCTTTTAATGCATCTTGTAAGCTAGCAGCAGCTGATATAGTCAGTTCGACTGTTTTTCCCTCTTTAGCAGCTGACTTTTCTTTCTTTTCCCCGCTTGTACAAGCAGCACTAAATATAAGAAGGAAAGAAAGTATAAGTGCCCCGATGGATCGTAATGTGAATTTGTTCATAAAAAAATCCCCTTTCGTTTTGACATATTCAATTATAACTAAATATAACTAAATATAACTAAATATAACTAAATATAACTAGTTATAATTGAATATAATTTGAACGATATAGTTGTTTTTAAAAACTAGGAGAAATATTCTTTTCTTTGTTACAATGAAGGGAGAAAGTGAGGAATCGTCTATGGATCATCATTCCTACACAACGGAAGAAGTAGCAAAGCGATTAAAAGTATCAAAATTAACTGTATACGACTTAATTAAAAAAGGAGAACTTCCTTCTTATAGGGTTGGTAGACAAATGCGCATTGATGCAGCTGATTTAGAACAATATATAAAGCAAATGAAAACAGGTAAGACGCAATTTACTCCTGTAAGGAAGGCCGAAATTAGTAGTTCGAATACACGCATCATTAGTGGTCAAGAACTAACGTTAGATATGTTGGCAAAACATATAGAAAATCGTTTACCAAACTCTAATATATTAAGAGCATATCAAGGTAGTTTAACGAGTTTGGTAAAGATGTACCAAGGAGAAGGAAGCGTCGTTAGTTTGCATTTATTTGATGGCGAAACAGGTACATATAATGTTCCTTACGTAAAACGTATTTTAGTTGGACAACCATATATTATGATTAATTTATTAGCAAGAAATGTTGGGTTTTATGTGCAAAAAGGGAATCCACAAAATATAAAAACATGGGCTGATTTAGCTCATTCATCTATACGATTTGTAAATCGAGAAAAAGGTTCTGGTATTAGGGTGTTAGTGGATGAGCAATTGCGAATTCAAAAATTAAATAAAGAAGATATTAGCGGGTATGAATGGGAAGAATCGAATCACCTTGGTGTTGCTTCGCAAGTCGCGAATGGAAAAGCTGATGTTGGGGTAGGATCAGAAAAGTTTTCCCAAATTGTAAATGTAGACTTTATTCCGATAATGAAAGAACAGTATGATTTAGTACTTCTGAAGAATAAAGAAAATGAGGAACTTATTGAGGTTATAAAAGGAATTTTGCAATCTGAAGAGTTTCACAATGAATTAAAAGCAATTAGTGGATATGATATAAGCAAAACAGGCCAAATTATATATGAAACAAACTAAAAAGCTGCTTGTCTATAAGACGAGCAGCCTTTTCTATATAAAGGGGATTGGGGAAACAAATTGTTAAACGAGACTTTGAGCAAGTGCGTAAATGAAAGCTGTAAGAAGAGTCGCTCCACTTGCAAGTCCGATAAAATCTGATTTGTTGAAAGTACTATTGTTCATCATAATCTCTCCTTATTTGTTTAATGTAGTTGCAACTGCTTTTGCATCGACAAGTGCGGATAGCACCATGCCCATTGTATTTAAAAATTTGTTTGATTTCATTTTGTTCATCATACGTATCCGCTCCTTTTCGAATTGTTGTTGCCCTGCTTTCTGTCTTAATTATATGAAATATAGGTAGTTGTAACTATCGAATTAGCTTACGAGAGAATTACACTTTTGTAAGAAAAAAAGACATTCGTGTAAGAATGTCTTTTAAAGCATATTGATATGATGTTGTTCCTTAATTGTTTTTAAAAAGCTGTGCATCAAATTGCTCATGTAGCTATCTTTACGGCGAATGAAAACAGTTGAAATACTATCGTATTTCTCGGGAATTGGATGGCAGTGTACTTTACCTGCTGTAGAAAGGTGCTGCACCGCAGACTGGGGGACGAGTGTAATCCCAAGACCGAGCGCCACACTATTTAATATTGTTTCTAATATGTTAAATTCCATAATTCTTTTTGGTAGCAAACCTTCATCTTTAAGCCATCGTTCTAGCTTGGAACGGTACCCACATCCTTGATTAAAAACGAGTAGGGGTGTCGTAGTAAATTCTTCTATATGAAAAGCTTTATTTTGTGTAACAAGCATTAATTTTTCGGTACTAACATCGTATTGTTCAATTAGTGGATGTTTAATAGGACCTGATATAAAGGCACCATCTAATTGATGATCAAGTACTTCTCTAATAAGTTCTTCCGTTAGACCGGCTTGTAATGATAAATCGACATTTGGATAGCTTTTATAGTAAGAAGACAAGATGGTAGGTAATGTACTGACTGTTTCGACTGTACCAATTTTTAATATACCAGATGGTGTTTCACTATCTAAAAATACTTGTTTTAGCTCTTCGACATCTTGCAAAATTTTATTAACATAAACGAGCATTTTTCTGCCTTCAGCTGTTAAAGTCATACCTCGCTTATGACGGTAAAAGAGCGGGGTTTTCAGCTCGTTTTCTAATTGTTTAATACGTGCGGTTACATTTGATTGTACGTAATTTAATTCCTTTGCTGCGTTACTTACACTACCGCGGTCGGCAACGCTTTGGAAGATTTGTAAGTCTCGTAATTCCATTTTATGTTCCTCCTTGATGTTAACTATCATTATAAATGATAGTTAACATCATTTTGAATCATTTTACGTGATATATTTTTTCTTTTACAATTCTCTTTGTGCAAATAGATAGAAGCGGGGGATTGTAGTGAGAAAAGGTCAAATGATAATAGGTGCTTTGGCATGTTTAATTGCAAGTATGTCATGGGGAGCGATGTTTCCAGTTGCTGATCATGCGCTAGAATACATAGATCCATTTTATTTTTCGTTTATTCGTTATGGGGCGGTAGCAATTGTACTGATTGTATTATTGCTAATGAAAGAAGGAAAGAAAGCATTTCGCTTAGAAGGAAGAGGGAAGTTACTCGTCTTTTTTGGAACAATGGCGTTTACTGTATATAATGTGTTAATTTTTTTAGGACAAATGTTAATGGGAAAATCAGGTGTAATGGTAGCTTCTATTATGGAGGCGCTTATGCCGATGATTTCAATTTGTATTTTATGGGGATATAAACATATAAAACCGAAGAAGTATATGATAACGAGCATGATTATCGCATTCGTAGGGGCTGTATTTGTTGTTACGAAAGGGGACATGAGTTTCTTTTTAACATTGAAAGATAATATGTTTTCACTAGCGTTTATATTTGTTGGTGTTGTAGGATGGGTTATTTATACGATGGGTGGTCAAACGTGTAGTGATTGGTCAACATTACGCTATTCAACATTAACTTGTGTGTTTGGGACAGCAGTTACAGGAATTATAACTGTAATCATTACGGCACTTGGATATGTATCAGTTCCAAGCTTGGGAACGATTTCTATTGTGAAATATGATTTGTTATTTATGATGACATTACCAGGTATCATAGCACTACTTGCTTGGAACTACGGTGTGAAAATTTTATCATCAATTAATGGTATTTTATTTATTAACTTTGTGCCAATTACTACTTTAGTTATTATGATGATGCAAGGATATAAAATAACGACATTTGATGTAGTAGGAACATTATTTGTTATTGCAGCGCTTATTCGTAATAATGTTTGTCAGAGAAAAGAAGAAAATATAAATAAACAAGTTTTACAAGAAGAGCAATTGCGTCAAGCTGTTTAATAGGCAACTGGAGGATTTTTACATGTTAGAAAGTTTATTGTTTTTCTTTGCCGTTGGAGTTGCCTGCGAACTTGCAGCAATTAATCGGAATGGTCGTAAGAAGATAGAACAGCAGGCTGAGCTGATAGAGCTTTTAAAAGAGTTACAGGAAAGAAAAATTTAAAAAGACGACCGGGCATAGACGGTCGTCTTCTTCTATATAAAGGGGAAAGGGGACGCAAAGTTTATATAAGCGTAGCAGCGTAAATAAAAGCAGTAAGAAGAACCGAGCCGCTAGCTAATCCTAAAAAATCTAATTTGTTAAAAGTTATGTTATTCATTATAAATTCTCCTTACTTGTTTAATGTAGTAGCAACAGTTTTTGCATCGACAAGAGCGGATAATACCATGCCCATTGTATTTAAGAAATTGTTCGTTTTAAAATTGTTCATCATATATATCCGCTCCTTTTCAAATGGTTGTTGTTACTTTCTGACTTAATTGTATAAGAGATTGGGGGAAGTCACTATCGAATTAGCTTACAAGAAAATTACACTTTTGTAAGAATTGAAATTTAACAATAAATACTTATTTTTATTACCAACTCCTAAAACTTAGTGTTATAATCGTTGTAAGAATATGATTCCAATTCGGATGTTTAGAAAGGAACGAAATGAATGTATAAACCAATTACATTTTCGTTGAAATATATATTTAAAATGGCTGGGAAAGTAGAAGTACAAGGGAGAGAGAAATTACCAGAAGGTGGCCCTTACGTTGTTGCTTGCACACATACAAGCTTTATGGACGTTTTAATGTTAGCGGCAGGAATGTACCCAACCCAAATTCATTACATGGCAAAAAAAGAATTGTTTGAAGGGAAATTTAAAAACTGGTTTTTTAAAAATGTAAATGCATTCCCTGTAGACCGTGCGAATCCAGGGCCAAGCACATTGAAAATTCCATCGCGTTTATTAAAAGAAGGAAAAGTAGTAGGGATTTTCCCAAGTGGGACGAGATCATCAGAAGACGTTTCATTAAAAGCTGGGGCTGTTACAATTGCAATGCGTTCTAACGTCCCGTTAATACCGGCAGCTTATGTGGGTCCATCAAGTGTAAAAGAATTGATAAAAGGAAAAAAAGCGCAATTAGTTTTTGGAGACCCAATTCAAATTGATGCTGAAGAACAAATAGATCGAAAAACGGCTATGAAAATGATGACAGATGAATTAAATGCAAAATTTGAAGAACTAAGGGAAGTTTTGCAGCAAAATCAAAACTAAAAAAAGACGACCGGGCATAGACGGTCGTCTTTTTCTATATAAAGTGAAACTTTAATCAGTGGGGGTTTTGTTCATCCCCCACTGATTATTAGTTGAACCAATCGGGCGTTTACAGGCAGTGGATCTCCCACCTAACTTCTTTGCTCCAGCTGAATTTTGAGGTGGGAGTCTTACTGCCCGTTAATGCGGGATAAAGGGGAAAAGGGACACAAAGTTTATATAAGCGTAGCAGCGGAAATGAAAGCGGTAAGAAGAACCCCGCCGCTAGCTAGGCCTAAAAAATCTAATTTGTTAAAAGTCATGTTATTCATTATAAATTCTCCTTACTTGTTTAATGTAGAAGCAACAGCTTTTGCATCGATAAGAGCGGATAATACCATGCCCATTGTATTTAAGAAATTGTTCGGTTTCATTTTGTTTATCATATAGATCCGCTCCTTTTCGAATAGTTGTTGCCTTGTTTCTGACTTAATTGTATGAAATATTGCGGAGAGTCACTATCGAATTCGCTTACAGGAAAATTACACTTTTGTAAGAAAAACGAATGAAAGTGTAATGATGAGAAGATTTGACATATGTTCATGTGATTTATTAAGTTAAAAGTAGAGGTGAGTGTATGGCTAATATTAAAGATATTGCAAAGATGGCTGGGGTTTCAGTTACGACTGTTTCGAGGGTATTAAATGATCACCCATATGTAAATGAAGAAAAAAGGAAAGTTGTTTTAGAAATAGTTGAGAAATTGAATTACTCACAAAATGCAAATGCTGTTCATTTATCAAAAGGGAAAACGAATATTGTTGGTGTGATTTTACCGTATATTAATCACCCGTGTTTTGATGCGATGGTGGGTGGAATGATGGAGGTCGCATTAGCTCACAACTATCGAGTACTTCTTTGTCAAACGAATTACAATAAAAAAGAAGAAATGAAAAGTTTACATATGTTGAAAACAAAGCAACTAGACGGTCTTATCATTTGTTCTCGTGCTAATGAGTGGGAAATTATAGAGCCGTATGCAGCGTATGGATCAGTTGTCGCTTGTGAGGATAATGATATTGAAAGCATATCGAGTGTATATACAGATCATTTTAATGCCTTTCAATTAGGGATGAGTTACCTTATTGAAAAAGGTTATAAGAAGATTGGATATTGTACGGGAAGAAAGTTAGGGCCAAGTAGTAAGAAACGTTTTGATGCTTATAAACAACAACTACAATTAATAGATGAAGAAGTGATGGAAAATCGGATTTTCACAGAATGCTTTACATTAGAAGATGGTGTAAGAGTTGCACATCAATTCAAGGAGATGGAGAATCCTCCTGAAGCATTAATAGTGGCAGGAGATGAAGTTGCTATTGGGATTATGACAGAAGTTGAAAAATTAGGTATTAAAGTTCCTGAGGATTTAGCGATTATTGGTTTTGATAATCAACCGATTTCTCAAGTTTTACAACTGACAACCATTGACCAAAATTTAAAGGGAATAGGTAAGACGGCTTTTGAAATGTTTTACAGGCAAGTAAGCGATGAGAGTTCTAAACAAGAAAAGATGGAAATTCCGTATAAACTTGTGGAACGCTCTACAGTTTAGCCTTAATCCGTTATGTGTATAATCACATAACGGATTATTTTGTGAAATGTCTTTGACAGGAAACGCGTTTCATACTTTATAAAAGAGTTACACCGGTCTGTAATAATCCATGGATTCTTTTCAAGTGTTAAAACAATGAATAGAATTTGGAGGAATATGCATGAATGAACTTTTATTAAGTATGAAAAAATATGTAGAGGATGACGAACAAATTTTAGCATTTGTGATAGGGATATTTGAGAAAGATGATTTTACCTTATCATATCGGCATGGGATTTTCGTTGCTACGACTAGACGTCTCTTTTTTTACGGGAAATTTCCTTACTATCCTGCAACATTTGAAGAGTATTCGTATTTGCATATAGACGACATAAATTTTCATCCGCATTTAGTATTTACTTGCAATCAGGAGACGGTGACAGCTAAGTATATTCAGAAAGGTAATGTGGAGCGCTTCGCTCGTACAGTTAGGGCAAATGTGAATAATTAATCAGGCGTTTGTTTAAACATAATAACATTAATGTTATGAGAAGAATTGCGTAATAAAAACCACTTCTAAACCTCTAGGAGATAGTGATACAATGTCAAATGGGGGGAGGGATGAACTATGGTTAATCAACGTATAAAGGAAATAGCATTAATTACAATCGGTTCATTACTATTTGCAATTGGTATTAATTACTTCGCAATTCCAAACCGTTTATCAGAGGGTGGAATCATCGGTTTAACGGTTGTTACTTATTATTTATTTGATTGGTCACCAGGAATTGTGAACTTTGGTTTGAATGCAATTTTATTAGCTGTAGGTTATAAATTTTTTGATAAGAAAACGATGGTTTACACAATTATAGGTATTGTGGAAACATCTTTGTTTTTATATGTTACAGAACATATCGAATATCAAGTAAATAGTGATACGTTACTAGCGGCTTTATTCGCTGGTGTATTTGTAGGTGTCGGATTAGGATGTATGTTCAAAGCTGGAGGTACATCAGGAGGGTCGGCAATTTTAGCTCGACTAGCAAATCAATATTTAGGTTGGAGTGTTGGTAAAGGCGTACTTATTATTGATATCGTTGTAATTGCTGGTTCTGTATTTATAATAGGACAAGAAAAGGCAATGTATACACTTGTTGCTGTATTCATCGGAGCGAAAGTAATTGATTTTATTGTAGAAGGAATGGATACAAAGACTGCTGTTACGATTATTTCGAATCAACCAGACTTAATTCGTGAGGCTATTACGAAAAACATGACACGTGGTGTTACTGTATTAGAAGGACGCGGCGGATATACTGGTAAAAATAAAGAAGTATTATATGTCGTTATTAATAAACAAGAGCTTGTTAAGTTAAAGCAAGTTATCGGCCGAGTTGATGAAGATGCCTTCGTTGTCATTCACGATGTACGTGATGTACTTGGCGGTGGTTTTAAAGCAAGCTAAAAGATGAACGAGAAAATTCGTTCATCTTTTTTTTTTTTTATTCTTACAAAAATGTAAGGGTAATGTAATGGGATTGAATGGTAGATCAAATTCCTGCTCTTTAGAATGGATGTATAAGTATCCTGCAGAGGAGGAAGATCAGTATCATGAAGAAAAAAATGATTACTACTGTAATAGCTGTGGTAGCGATAGTAGTAGTATTACTACCTACGAAACTTGGACCAGTTATTGATAAATATAATCCGCTTTATACGACGAAAGAATACTATACAATTGTGGATACGATTGGTCAGCATGTCGGTGATGAATGGTATGAATATGAATTTATTGCATTTGATGAACGTGGAAGAGAACAAAAAATAAAGAAAACTGTTAAACGTATGTTAAAGAGAGACGAAGCGTTAAAGGTGTTCGCAAAAGGGCGTTACGGTGAGTCAATTGAAGAGATTGAGACTACAAGTATTCCTATAAATGCGAAGAGTAAACTTTTGGCGATGAGATAGTGAAAATATACCCCCATCTATTTTTTGTCGAAAGGAAAAATACTAGGTGGGGGTATTTATTCGGTGCATAAAAATGCCCTAGTTCATATAAACTAGGGCATTTTTTATATAAAGGGGAAGGGGACACATTGTAGTAACAAAAATGAAAGTATAAGAAGATTGGGTTACTAGCAATGTAATTTGGTTATGTGAGTGTTCTTCTTATTTGGCTTACTTTCTAACCTTATTGTACGAAATATAGGTAAGGGAAACTATCGAATTACATTACACATAGCTTACAAATCTGTAAGCCTTCTGTAATGTAATTCGATGGTTAAAATATAGTGAATTTCATATAGTGTAACTAGAAAGTCTCACTGTATTACTTTCTGTTTGTAATGTTAATGAAGAATGAAAAACCAACTAATTTTTAATAGACCTCATCTTTATTTAGATGGGGTTCTTTTTTTAACCTTACAACATTGTAAGGTTTACGTAAGTTAATTCGATAGTAAATTTGTCATATTTTTTGCATAATAGATACAAATAGATAAAAAAAATTAGGGATATATTAAGAAGGGAGAAAACTGGGATGCGTAAAGAAGAAGTAGTGAAGTTTCCAATTAAAGATTTCTGTAGCTACTTTACTGTTGCCGTAGTATGTATTGGATTATTTGATATAATAACAAATTTAATTGTTAACTAATATAGATTATAAAACAAGAAGGGGGACCCTTTCTTGTTTTTTTATGGGGGCATAAAGGTGAAATGGATTGATAGCCATATACATATTGATCAATATGAGAATGATCAATGGGTTGTTAATTAAAATGCCACGTTTCGATTTAGGTTGAAAAAACACCAAGCATCTCGCTTGGTGTTTTATTATGACTCTAATTTTTTCGCACGTCTTAATAATAAAAGAAAGACAATTATAATGAACCCAATTATGAGGAAGAACCCATATTGTTTTATATAATCAATTATGTCCTTCGCACTTGTTGGCTGTTCAACGTGAATGCCGTATTTATTAGTAGTAATATGAATATCTTTCATTTTTACTTCATTCGTTTCCTTTTGTAAATCAATCCACTCTATGTTTGGAATACTTTCTAGTTCTTTTAATACTTCTTTTAATGGTTTAACGCCCAAGTAAGGATGATAAAATGCACCGATAATTCCATCGGATAATTTTTCGACAGATAAAGCACGTTCTTTCATTTTTGCTATAGCTTGTGGCTTATCTTCTTCAATAAAGCCAACAGTTTCAGGAATTAATTTCATCCCATGTAAAAATGAAGGTGTACTTATATAAGCCGGTGAGTGCATCGATTTCCAAGTTGTATCGTTTAGTTGTATTTGTCCTACATAAGTTGAAAAATATTGTGATAGTATTTCATATCCTTTTTGAGACATTGTATAGTGCGGAGCTTCAAAAGCAAATGGATACAATTTAGCTTCTACAAGCTCTGTAATCCCTTTTTCAATATGCTCTTTAATATACTTTTCTTCAAAGGCTTTTCCGTTTTCAACGTATTTATTATAGTCCTCTGTAGATTGGAAATCGTCTTTTGTTTTTGGTTTTTCATGGTTCGGTTGACGAATTGGTTGATCAGTTTTTACATCCCAAAATTCAAAACCTTCGCCAGTTTCACTATCATAAAATTGATGGGTGTAACCATGCATAACGATAGAGCCACCATTATCTTGCATAAAGCGTAAAACATCGATTAATTCAGAGTTATCCTTTAGATGTACTGTTTTTCCTGTGTCTGGATCTTTGTAAACAGGGATAACGGTAATCATATAAGGGAGCTTTTTCTCTTTTAGTAATTCAGCGATTTCTTTTAATTGCTTTACATCTACAGCTGGGTGAACGTCTTCAAGACGTAAATAAGCTGTAGTTTTATTTGTCATAGGCTCTTGCCCGAAGTAAGAAAACAACATTTCACCGACGTAATGGGACATCCAATCAAAAAGGTTCGGAGTTGCAACATAATATGATGTTCCTTGCTGAACGATTAACGGATGGGTTCCATCGGCACTCAAGGCGTAAGCAAGAGCTGTTCCTTTTGTTTCAACCTTCTTCATTAAGCGTTCTTCATGTAATTCATTTTTTAACTGGAGAGTCGGATATTCTATAGTGTGAGTTCGTATATCGGTTTCTTTCGAGGTAATGAAAGAAAAACGATTAGATAATTGTTCAACATTTTGCCCTAAAACTAATACTGGACCTGAGAAGTTTTCTAGAAATTGTTTTGCTTTAGTAGAAAAATCTTCTTTTTTCTCTCCGATATAAACAATATGTGTATAAGAAAATGAGTTAGTAGTTTCATTCATTTCTTTTAAACTTTTTACTGTTATATTATTTGTAAAGTGTCCTAACTGAGTATTAAGGATTTGTACATTGTTTGTAATTTTGTTGTCCTCTGTACTATACAAAATAAGTACTTTTGGCTTGGATGATGTTTGTGCAGAGATATGTATAGGAATGAGTAGTAAAATGCTAAAAAAGAGTAGTAGGAATTTTTTCATTTATATATGCTCCTAGTTTATATATAATTCAATTTACAATTATATACAATAAATGAGTTGTAGTCCATGTAAGTTACATTTTTGTACGTATTTACCAACTGTTTTTTCGCAAAATCGGTCTAAAGCATGATGATAATATGTATAGTTATTTGCTATGATTAAAGAGTAAGAGAGTGATAGAGTGTGGTAATTGTAAAGGGAAGGCTGAAAGGGGACAAATTTCAGCGGAGAAAGAGGTAGAGGTAGTGAAGAAATTCTTTGTAGGATTTTTAGTTGTTCTTGGAGTTTATTTATATTTCCAAGGTAAGTCTGAAGGAATGGATAAGCTAATAAATGGGACAAGCTATGTTGATTCAGAAGAAGCAAAACAGATGAAACAAATCATTATAGAGGAAGCAAAGAAAGTAAATCTCCCGGAATGGATACCTCTTACAATTGCCGAACATGAAAGTAGGTTAAATCCAAGAAGCGTTGGAGATAACGGGACTTCATTCGGGTTGTTTCAATTACATCGCGGTGGTGGGCTTGCACCAGATCATTTAACAGATGAAGAGTTGAAAGATCCACGTACAAATGCACAAATTGCAATGCCGCATTTAATGAAAGGGTACAAGCGCGGGGTGCAAAAAGGTTTGACTGATTTTGCATTACTAAAATATATAGCGAATACATCTGGATGGCCAGGAAATTTAGGGCCAGAGTGGACGGATAATAATATGAAGTATAACATCGGATTAGAGGATGTATACTATCGAAATAAAGGCGTGATAAAAGAGTAGGTTTTTTATACCTACTCTGTTTTTCTATGAATAAATTCATCCTTTTGTCTCGTGAAATACTGTGCTAATTGTATTTTCACATCTTCTAGTTTTGTAGAAACTTGCGGTATTTTATATCCTACGTACAACGGTGAAACTACAAACCTAGGAACAACTTTACAAATGATTTTTCCATTCTGGTGATAGAAGAATAAATTATAACTACTACACCCTTTATGGAAATCTGTCAGTATGTAACGTACAGTTTGCTGAATGTAATTTGCCATTTCATCTATAAATGAAATATCTTCAATGATGATGTTAAATTCAGTAAAACCGATAATCGGACGCTCAGAAATATTAAGTTCAATGTGTTCGTTTTTTTGTACAATTACCCCTTGGAAATTTTCCTTGTCTACGTTTTCTAGATAGTCTACATATTTCATTCCGATAATTTGCATATGTGCATGATGCAAACTTCCACCTGAAAATGGGCCGTGATTTTTATATAAGATAACAGATGTAAATTCATCACTTTTCTGTAAGTCTAACCAATGTTTAATGGAGAAACGAATTAGTGATCTCATATGTTCTTCTGTGTATGTTGCGATATGATCATCACAATTATCGGTTTCGATTAGCACAGTCTGAAATGTATCTTTTAATGTAGGGAATTTATTTTTTACCCAAATAATTGAGCCCTCGGTTGCTAAAATATCAGTTAAATTTTCTCTGTCGCAAAAAGGACAAGTAGCGCTTCGGTTACGAATACTTTCCGGTTTTTGTTTGCCGATATCATTCAAAAAATAAAGTTGTTGTGTATCCATTTCTCTATACCCCTTTAAAATGTGTGTAAAACTGCCGTCTAATACATTCGGGAAAGGGAGGAGGAAATCCTTTAAAGGAAACAGGGCAAAAAGTAAAAGACAAGATATCCTCATTGTAATAGGGTACCTTGTCTTTTATTTTTTCTTTAATAGTGTGTATGGATAATATAGAGCATTTTCATTTTGTTTCTTTTTTCTATTTTTTATTGTGTATAAGGCAATTGCTGTACTTACGATTACAATAATGGCTTTCTTCATATTCATATACCCCTTTTTATTGTTGGTTTAATTCTTGGCTAACTGCTTTTGCATCGACTAAAGCGTGTAAAACCATTTTTACCATGTTCATCATATTCCTTCACTCCTTTTTATAATTCGTTTAGTTCTTTTACAACTGCTTGTCCGTTCACTAATACCTCGAAGATTGTTTTTATGATTTCTTTCATCATTATTGTTTCCTCCTTGTTTTTGTCTCTCTTGTTTATATCTTTATTGTATAGGGAGGCATCTTTTCGTACTATCGCTTTCCATTACGTGAACATAACAGTTTTGTAAGATTTGATGTCACTTATTGAAATGTTTAGTCTATCTTCATTATTTTCAGAAAAATGACTATTCAAACATGGAATGGGAAAGTATAATAAAGAAGTAAGTATTAAATTCCGTACGAAAGGGGTGAATGAGATGAAACGTTCTTTAGCTGCGCGTGCCAAATTTTTAGATTATATCTATTTTTGTCGTGCGATTTTTCATGGTGTAGTTGTTAACGGGATACGTATGCCCTTTTTTAACAATTGCATAGTAGCTATTGAACGATAGAAGTCTCTTCACCCATTTTTGATAAACGTGTGAAAAGGGAGCTATTTGGCTTCCTTTTTCTATGCCAAAAACCATGGGGAATGTTTCTTTCCCATGGTTTTTTATATTGAAAGGAGTACGGAAAATGACAATTTGTAGTGTAAATAATGTAACGAAATCTTTTGGTGGAAACATCATATTTGAAAATATATCGCTTGAAATAAAGAATGGTGAACGTATTGGATTAGTTGGTCGTAACGGTAGTGGGAAGACAACTATCTTTCAGCTTCTAACAGGAATGGAGAGTTTGGATGCGGGAGCCATTCATATGAAGAAAGGTACATGCATCGGTCATGTAGCACAAATTCCAAAATTCAATAATGAAATGAATGTATATGATGTATTAAGCTCCGCTTTTAAAAAGGAAAAAGAGTTGGAGATAGAAATGCATGCTTTAGAAAAAAATATGGCGGAAGAACAGGAATCATCTGCTTTACAAAAATTGATGGAGAGATACGGAGTAATTCAAGAAAGGTACGCGTTTCTCGGTGGCTATGAAATAGAAGCGAATATTATGAAGGTAGCAAATGGTCTACAGGTGACGGAACTATTTCCTCGATCATTTATGGAGTTAAGTGGTGGAGAACAAACAAAAATAAGCCTTGCGTACATGCTATTGCAGAAACCGGATTTACTTCTATTAGATGAACCAACAAATCATCTGGACTTATTTGCAGTCGAGTGGTTAGAGCAATTTCTAAAAGAATATACGGGAACAGTTATGGTCATTTCACATGATCGCTATTTCCTTGATGAAGTTGTAACGAAAATTTTTGATTTAGAAGATGGAGAAATTCACGCATATCATACGAACTATTCACAGTTTGTTGAGGAAAAGGAAGAAAGGCTGCTTCAAGAATTTCAAGCGTATCAAGAACAGCAAAAGAAAATAAAGAAAATGAAAGAAGCAATTAAGCGTCTACGTGAATGGGCAAATCAAGCGAATCCGCCGAATGAAGGATTGCATAAGAGAGCGAGAAATATGGAGCGTGCGTTAGAGCGTATAGAGAAATTAAAGAGACCCATTTTGGAAAGAAAACAGATGGGACTTCAGTTTGAAGGGCAAGAGAGAAGCGGAAAAGATGTCGTTGTAATGAAAGAAGTTAGTAAAGGATTTGCTGACCGATCTTTATTCGAGAAAGCAAATTTGCATATTCGTTTTCAGGAGCGCGCAGCCATCGTTGGACGTAATGGTACAGGAAAGACTACGTTATTAAAACTACTACTAGAAGAAATAGAGCCAGATGCTGGTGAAATTCGGATTGGTAGTAGTGTGAAAATCGGTTATTTATCGCAGCATGCGTATGGGAATATGAAGAACAATGTATTGGAAGCTTTCAGAGAGTGTGTAGCTGTAACAGAGGGAGAAGCAAGACATATATTAGCTAGATTCTTATTTTACGGACCTGCTGTGTTTAAGAAGGTGGAGCAACTTAGCGGTGGGGAAAAAATGAGGCTGAGGCTCGCGCAACTTATGTATCAAGACATCAATTTTGTAATTTTAGATGAGCCGACAAATCATCTTGACATTGAATCAAGGGAAGTTTTAGAGGAAGCCCTTGAACAATATAATGGGACTATTTTAGCTGTTTCACATGATCGTTATTTCTTAAATAAATTATTTGAAAAGACATATTGGATTGATGAGCACAAATTATTTGAGTTTGCAGGGAATTATGCATGGGCTCGTCAAAAATGGGAAGAAAGAATTGAGAAACAAGTAGTGAAACAGAAGCAGCAAGGGAGTAAAGCGTTAGAAGTGATACCTATAAAAAAGCAGGAGTCTAGAAATTTAGAGAAAGTTGAAAACGAGTTAATGCATATAGAAGAAGATATATATGCACTTGAATGTAAAATGGAAAATGTAGTTGATGTTGAAATGCTTGAACAATTATATGAAGAAAAAACGAAAAAAGAGTTGTTACGAGCAGGGTTATATAACGAACTAGAGAATATTGTGGATTAAAGAAGATAGAATGAAAAAGAGCAAGTTGTTTTCTCATATTTTGAGGGAGGGCTTGCTCTTTTTTGTGTAACGAAGGGGTAAAAATTGGTATAATTTTCTTGTTATCATGATAAGAAAATGAGCTTTATGCTACGGAAACGTGAGGAGAATTTTATGTTAGGATACGCACGGATTGCTACAATCGTTATGATCTGTTTCGTTTACGCAAATCATGTTTCACGTGAAACAGCAAATTTACAAATTTTTGTCGGCATTGCACTTTTCATTTATATTGTGAATCATATTCTGCTTGTAAAAGCAAAAGAGAGTAGGAAACTCATTTTTTATACCTTGCTCGCAAACGGTATTGTCACAGCATTATTAGGGTTTTTATTTCCCGAGACATGTTTGTATTTAATTATATTTGGAATTGATGCGGTAGGATTATTTATTCATGATTGGCGTAAAAGTATGACTTGTTTTTTTATCGCTTTTTTCTTTCTTTGTTGGTTTATAAATATAATGCATACGTACCAACATACAGGGAGTCTGGAATTGGAGAGTAATGCAATTAACTTTATGTTCATCGTTTTCAGTGCTTTAGCTGGAAGTTTAATAAAAAAACTTACGGCTGCTCGGCAAATGGTAGATGAGCAATATGAGAAATTAGCTTTATCCCATACAGCTTTAAAAGAAGCACATGAACAATTACGGCTATATGCAAAAGAGGTAGAAGAATTAACTGCGGTTCGAGAGAGAAACGATATTGCCCGAGAAATTCATGATACAGTTGGTCATAATATGACAGCTTTACTTGTTCAGTTACAACTAGCTGAGGCTTTATGGAAACAAAAATCGGACGCTACGGAAGAGGTTTTACATACATGTCATGGGTTAGCTAGAAAATCACTTCAAGAAGTGAGAGCTTCTGTGCATGCCTTAAAAGAAGAAAGTAAACTAGGGAACATAATAGAGAATATGCGTGAAATGTTACATGGATATTCTAAAGCGACGAAAGTACAAGTATCTTTTCAATTACAAGGGGATCCGGTTGTGATTCCGTTGTCACTACAGCCTACGTTGCTTCGTATTATGCAAGAGTCTTTAACGAATGCAAAACGTCACGGGAAAGCTAGTTTATGTGAAGTAAGTTTGGTTTGTTCAGTGGAACAAGTTCAGCTATGTATTTCGGATAATGGTATGGGAGTCAATGAAGTAAGCCCTGGGTTTGGGTTGCTTAATATGAAAGAACGTGTAGAGGAGCATGGTGGAAGCATTCAATTTGAGAGTGAAATAGAAAAAGGTTTTCGCCTGAAAATTGAATTCCCACTGCGAGAAAAAACATGGATAATAGGGGGAGCGTTATGATTCGAATTATGATTGTTGATGATCAATCACTGATTCGTGATGGATTGGCAATGATATTAAATTTACGTCCGGAACTGGAAGTGGTGGGGACGGCTAGTGATGGGGATGAAGTCGTACAAAAGGTGAAACAATTACAGCCTGAACTTATTTTGATGGATATCCGTATGCCTCGTATGAATGGTGTTGAAGGAACTCGTTTAGTTAGAGAAAAGTTTCCTCATATAAAGGTTCTTATGTTAACGACTTTTAGTGATAGTGAGCTTATTTTTGAAGCATTAGAGCAAGGAGCGAGCGGATATTTATTGAAGGACATGGAGACGGATGCAATCGTTCAAGCCATTTTAACGGTACACGGTGGAGGTGCTGTGCTTCCTCAAGGTATAACAGCGCAAATTGTAAAGGAATTAAAAAAGACAAAAGTAGCAGTAGAGTGCCCCACGCCAGAACAACTAGAACAATTAACTGAGCGTGAAGTAGATGTTTTAAGGGAAATTGGGCTTGGTTTAAATAATAAAGAGATTGCCAAAAAGCTATTCATTACAGAGGGAACTGTAAAGAATCACGTTTCTAATTTGATTAGTAAGCTAGAACTGAGAGATCGAACACAAGCAGCAATATACGCAGTAAGATATGGTGTTACGACATACACATGACTTTTGGCATATATAAGTGTGAAAAAGCAGCGGAATTTGCTGCTTTTTTATTTTGTATTTCTATCTCAAGGGTGATGGAGAGAAGAAGAAATTTTTCTACAATGAAAGTATAGATGAATGCAAAGGGGCTGAATCAATATGTTAGTCATAGATCATATTACGAAATCATTTGGCAAGAAGGAAATCGTAAAGAATGTTTCTTTTGAAGTGAAAAAAGGTGAAACATTTGGATTGCTTGGACCAAACGGAGCGGGGAAATCAACGACGATATCAATGATTTGCGGGTTAATTCCATACGATAGTGGTGATATAAAAGTTGGTGGGAAATCTGTAAAAGAGTATCCATTAGAAGCGAAAAAGAAAATCGGTATTGTCCCGCAAGACATTGCGCTGTATCCGACACTTTCAGCAAAGGAAAATTTGATTTTTTGGGGAAAGATGTACGGTTTAAATGGAAAAGTTGCAAAAGAGCGAGCAGAGGAAGTGTTAGCTTACGTCGGTTTACAGGATCGGGGAAAAGATAAAATTGAAACATTTTCAGGTGGAATGAAAAGGCGTATTAATATTGGTGCAGCACTTATGCACGAACCAGAGTTATTAATTATGGATGAACCGACAGTCGGGATTGATCCGCAATCGAGAAATCATATTTTAGAGACTGTTAAAAAGTTAAATGAAAAAGGTATGACGGTCATTTATACGAGTCATTACATGGAAGAAGTTGAGTATTTATGTGAGCGAATTGCCATCGTTGATCATGGAAAGGTAATTGCATTAGGAACGAAAAGAGAGTTATGTAATCGTCTGACAGATGGATTTATAGTGAAATTGCAATTAAATCGCTATAGTACGGAACTGCTACAAAAGTTGAAAGCACTACCTGTTGTTGAACGGATTATTTTTGACGAAGATAATAGCACGATTGACATTGGATTAAATGGTGGCGAGGCAATTGGTACAGTTGTTTCCGTAGTTGTTGAGAACAACGCGCAAATTTTAAAGCTGGAAGTACAAGAACCGAATTTAGAAGTACTCTTTTTACAATTAACAGGACGTTCACTGCGTGATTAAGGAGGTTAGTGCGAGATGAAAAGTTTCATTATTGCATGGAAAGATTTAAAAATCCGTTTAATTGATCGCCGCGGATTTATGATGATGTTAATTATGCCGCTTTTATTAACAGCGATTTTAGGTTCAGCGTTAAGTAATGTATTTGATAGTGGTGGACTACCGAAAACAGTAATTGGCTATTATCAAGGGGGGACGGATGAGTTTGCAGATGTCTTTCAAAAAGATGTATTGCAATCTAAAGAAATAAAAGATGATGTGAAAGTAAAGGTAGTTAATTCTCAGGAAGAGCTTGAAGATATGTTAAAGGAAAAGAAAATCGATGTAGGAATTGTCATCCCAAATAAATGGAGCGAACAAATACAAGATGGAAAATTAAAAGAACCAAAGGTGCTTATAGACCCATCAAAAGATATACAAGCGAAAATTGCCGAATCAATGATCCGCTCTTTTTCAGAACGTGTTCAAACAGTCGCAGTATCTACTAAGAGTGTTGTAACAGAATTAGCGAAATCTCAGCAGGGTGATGTAGCACAAGTTGCAAAAGAAGTAAGTGGAAGTCTACAGACGATAGCAACTGCAAGTGTGGATAACATCCAAAAAGGAACGATAGGTAAAAAAACAGTTGCAGCGATGCAATATTATGCAGCAGCAATGTTAGTCATGTTTTTACTATATAACATAACAGTAGGTGCAAAGTCAGTTGTAACAGAGCAACGAACTGAAACGTTGGCACGTTTGTTCAGTACACCGACGAGCTCATTTTCAATTTTATTCGGGAAGTTTTTAGGTACATTACTATTTGCCTGTATACAATTTGGAATATTTATAGTTGCTACACACTTTATGTTTCATGTGGAATGGGGCGAAGACGTGTCTCAAATAGTAGTGTTGGGAATTTCTTATGCAATTTGTGTTTCTGGTTTATCTATGCTAATTGCAGCCTTTATTCGTGAGGAAAAAACGGCAGATTTAATGGGGGGAATCGGTATTCAAATACTAGCTATATTAGGGGGATCAATGTTACCGATTTACGTATTTCCCGATACACTTCAAACAGTTGCGAATATTGCTCCGAATAAATGGGCACTTACTAGCTTCTTAAATATTATGTCGGGGACATCTTGGGATGTGCTATTCCCTGTCATTTTAAGTTTATGTAGTGCAGGAATTATCTCCGTTATGATTGGAACGTTACGTTTACGTACGAGATAGGAGGGGAAATGATGAAGAAGGTTTGGGCACTTTGTTGGCTAGAATTAAAACAAATTTTAATTAAGCCACAAAGTTATATACTCATGTTTGGAATGCCTATTATTTTCACACTCATTTTCGGTGGACTTTTAGGTGGAAGTGGGAATGAGAAAGTAAATGTTAGTTTAGTAGATAAAGATGGTTCTGTATTATCTGGCAAGTATTATGAGGAAATAAAGAAAAGTGATTTAATTTCTATAGAAAAGGTAACGTATAGGGAAGGGACACAGAGGATTGAAGGCAAGAAATCATCTGGTATAATCATCATTCCGAAAGATTTTCAAAAGAGTATACTAGATGGAAAAGTAGAAAATATTCAATTTCAAGCCAGTGCTGATTTTACGGGTGGAACTTCTGTAGAGCAAGTATTAGCAAGTGCATTAAAAAAGATGGAGATAGAAGTTAGTGCAGCAAGAGATTTTGAGAAGAAAAGTAACACTTCGTGGGAAACGATGTATGAAACAATTTATACAAAAATAGATCCTGTTTCGATTCAAAAAGAATCGATTTTACACGATGATCAAAAGTTAAATAACGTTACAGGGCGAGCTACGGGTTTTTCAATTCTATTCGTCATGATTGTCATGTTAAGTGCGACGGGAACTATTTTGAAAGCTAGACAACTTGGTGTTTGGTCTCGTTTATTAGGGACACCAGTTTCAAAAGTTCAAATACTAGCAGGATATATCCTTTCCTTCTTTTTAATAGGGTGGATTCAATTTGGTATTTTAATGATATTAACGCATTCATTATTTGATGTGCAGTGGGGAAATTTATTAGGGGTTATTACACTCGTTTCAGTATTGTTATTAGCGGTTATTGGTCTAGCTTTATTATTGGCAAGTATCGTGAAAACAACAGAACAGCAGTCAGCATTAGGGAATATCGTTGTAATTTCAACGTGTATGATTAGTGGTCTTTATTGGCCAATCGAAATTGAGCCTTCATGGATGCAAGCGGCGGCAAATTTTGTTCCGCAAACGTGGGCGATGCGTGGCTTTACGGAGTTAATTGTAAGGGGAGGTACATTAGCAGATATAGGAGGATATATTGGTATACTCATTTTATTTGCAGGAGTATTTTTCGTAATTGGTTTAACAAGAATACGTTACGACTGAAAAAAGAAAGCAGAGTTACAGCTTTACGCGCTGAACTCTGCTTTCTTTTTGTGTGGTATCTTCCCTCGTTGAAATTATAATAGCGATCCCGAGCATAATAAAAAAAGCTAAAAAGAGGACGAACTTTGGGAAGAACGGGAATAGTAATAACGCCCCGACTATTATGATTGTTAATAGTACATAGTGCAGGACATATTGGAATAGGTTGTCCATATTTTCGCCCCCTTTTTGGTAATTACTTGTTAATATTCTATGCTGGGCTATTAGATAATAGAATGAATTTTTTGCTAAGTTTACCTAAATTAAAGATTGATAAATAATTTTGAAAAAACTCTCAAAATATTTATATAGAAATAATTGACAAAATATACTGAAAGATATAAGCTAATAACCATAAAGTCTACCGGAAAAGTCGGAATAAGATTGTTACCCCTCAAAAAAACATCTATTTTTTTACATTTAAAACCGACTTTTCCGATTGGCTATAAAATGTTACTGTGGGAGGCATACATAAGGCAAGCAGTTCATAAAGTGTAATTATTAAAAAAAGTTAGGGTGGGGACAATGAAGAAAAAGACAAAAAAATGGGCTGGTGTATTTTCAGTATTACTGAGTAGTTCGTTTGTGTTATCTGCTTGCGGGGGACAGGAAGATACGGCTTCTACAGAACCAGTTAAACAGCAAGATTTAAAAAATATAAAAATCGAAAAGATTGCTGCTACAGATAAGACGAAAGTACCTGATAAAGCAAAAAATCGAAAAGACACGTTAGTTGTTGGGATTAGTAAACCGGGTGGTGTCTTTTTACCATACTTCCAACAAAATGGTTGGGATGGAAATGTAACCTCTGTTATTTTTGCGTCTCTTGTATCGACAGATAAACAAGGAAAGCCAACTCCAGAATTAGCTGAGAAATGGGATGTTTCTTCTGATCAGTTAACATATACATTCCATTTACGTAAAGATTTAAAATTTAGCGATGGTTCACCATTAACAGCAGATGATGTAGCGTTCACATTGACACTTTTACATGATAAGGCATATGAAGGTGAGATAGACATCTCTCAATATGCTGTTAAAGGTGGTAAAGAATATAAAGAAGGAAAAGCAACTTCTATTGAAGGAATTCAAGTTGTTGATCCACAGACAATTAAAATTACGACTGAAAAAGTTAATTCTCAAACACTAACTGCTTTAGGTGGACCGGTGCTATCAAAAGCGTATTATGGAAAAGACTATAAACAAAATACAAGTTTAGATTATTTAAAAGAGTTATATGGAAAACCGATAGCTGCGGGTCCATATAAATTTGAAAAGTATATTCCAGGTCAAGAAGTTCGTTTTGTAGCAAACGAAAATTATTATGCAGGAAAACCGAAAATTCCAAACTTCATTTATAAAATTACTGCTGGTGATACGAAACTACAATTGTTCCAAACAGGCGAAGTTGACTATACTGGCCTAGGTACTGGTGATGAAATTCTTGAACAGGCGAAAGGTTTACAATTCGCGAACATTCAAATCGAAACAGCGGCATCATTTAATTATATTTATATGAATAATAATAAGCCGTACTTAAAGGATAAAAAGGTTCGCCAAGCACTTATTTACGGATTAGATCGTAAAAAGTATGTTGATACAGCATTAAAAGGATACGGTACAGTAGCTAACGTACCAATCCATCCAACTTCTTGGGCTTATACGGAAGAAGGGGTTAATAAATATGAATACGATAAAGAAAAAGCGAAAAAATTATTAGATGCGGCAGGATGGAAAGTTGGTTCGGATGGAATTCGTGAAAAAGATGGTCAAAAATTAAAGCTTTCTTATTTTGGCCCAAGTTCGGCTAAAGATAGTGATCTATTAATTCCAATTGCGAAAGAGAATTATAAAGAGATAGGAGTAGAATTTAATCCTGAATTTATGGACTTTAATACTATGCTTTCGAAGGTAAACAAAGGTGACTATGATTTAGCTTCTGTTTCGACACCGATTACAACTGATCCAAGTGAAACAGCTGGTGAATATTTATCTGGTGTCAATGAAAAGAGCCTTGGTTATAAAAATGCGAAAGTAGATGAGTTAATTAAAAAAGGTATTGAGACAGTTGATATTGAAAAACGTAAACCGATTTATAAAGAATTGTATAAAGAATTAAGTGATGACCCACCAGTAATCCTATTAAACTACCGTAGAACAATTACTGGTTATAACGGGAATATAAAAGGAATTGACCCTGAAAAATACAATAGTATTAGTGCAAACTTACCAGTATTATCATTTGAAAAATAACGATAAGAATGTATAAGTAGAAGGCATTTTTTCATCCGGCAATTAATAGTGCCGCTTTGAAAAAATGTTCTTCTATTTTAAGCATAAGATTGGAGAGAAAAAGGGTGAAAACATATATCATTCGTAGGCTGTTACAAATGATTCCTACATTGTTGGGTGCGTCAGTTATTATCTTTTTTTTGTTCGCGCTTCTTCCAGGTGACTATATTGATTCAAATCCAAAGATTACACCACAAAGAGCTGCGGAGCTTAGAGAGCTATATGGTTTAAATAAACCAATTGTTGAGCGATATTTCCACTGGCTAGGTAATGCATTGCAGGGGGATTTTGGTTTTTCTCTTCAATATCAAGAACCTGTAACATCATTGTTAAATAAATTCATATGGAATTCATTTATTGTTGCGGTTATTGCATTGTTTTTTATTTGGCTAATTGCACTTATTATCGGTGTATTTTCAGCGACAAAGCAACATTCCTTATTCGATAAGCTTGTAACAATTGGTGTTTTTGCAGCGATGTCATTTCCTTCATTCTTTATCGGTTTGTTTTTAATTAAAGTGTTCGCGGTTGATTTAAAGTTATTACCGATAGGCGGGATGATTGATGTTGGTAGTAATTCGACTGGACTTGCTTACGTAATAGAAGTTTCAAAGCATATGGTTTTACCGGTGTTTATTTTAACTCTCCTTGGAGTAGGCTCATTAACTCGCTATTTTAGAACGAGTATGTTAGAAGTTATACGGCAAGATTATATTCGAACGGCTAGAGCAAAAGGTTTAAAGGAGAAGACTGTTATTTATAAACATGCATTAAAAAATGCAATTTTACCGGCTATTACATTGCTTGCATTTGAGTTACCAGGATTGTTTTCAGGGGCAATTATTATTGAACAAATTTTCAACTGGCCAGGTATCGGCAATATTCAATTAGAAGCGCTTAATTTCCGTGATTATACAGTATTAATGGCATTTACGATGTTTCTTTCTTGTTTAACAATTTTTTCAAACTTTTTAGCGGATGTTGTATATGCAGTTGTTGATCCACGTATTCGGTTGAAGTAAGGGGGGAAAGAGATGGAAACTGTTACAGCAATTACAGAGAAAAAAGCAAAAAAGAAAAGACGGAATGAATCATCACCGTGGAGGCAAGCTTTTAAAAGGATAAAGAAAAATAAGATGGCACTTATAGGGTTTTATGCATTAGTTTTTATGTTTTTATTTTGTTTTATCGGTCCATTCTTTTCACCGTATGCATCCGGAAAAATACAAGTTGCGCTAATTAACAAACCACCTAGTTTTTCTCATTGGCTTGGTACAGATCAATTAGGAAGGGATATTTTAACAAGGCTTATGCAAGCGGGGCGGATTTCATTAACAATTGGCTTAGCTTCAATGGTTTTATCAGTTATACTAGGAGCTTTATTAGGAGCTATTGCAGGTTTTTACCGTGGTATCGTCGACAATATTATAATGCGCCTTGCCGATATTTTAATGTCGATGCCAGGATTACCGTTACTTATTATAATGGGTGCTATTTTATCAGAATGGAAAGTACCATCTGATTATCGTCTTTATGTCATTATGATTATTTTAAGTTTAGTAGGATGGCCAGGACTTGCCCGTCTCGTACGGGGGCAAATTTTATCGCTTCGAGAACAATCGTTTATGCAGGCTGCTGATGTGTTAGGAATAAAAGATTACCGCAAAATTGTATATCATTTAATCCCAAATGTTTTACCAATATTAATTGTTGTATCAACATTAGGTGTTGCGGGTTCTATATTAGGAGAGTCTGCACTAAGCTATCTAGGTCTTGGTGTCGTTCCACCTACACCATCGTGGGGAAATATGATTAGTGCAGCAAATTCATTAATCGATTTCCAAAAGCGTCCGTGGTTATGGATCCCGCCCGGTTTTGCAATCTTTATAACAGTTGTATCAATTAATTTACTGGGCGATGCACTTCGTGATGCATTAGATCCAAAGATGAAGCGGTAGGTGAGGAAGCATGAGTAAAGCAGTAGTAGAGCTAAAGGATTTACAAACACACTTTCAGACGGAAGAAGGTACAGTAAAGGCTGTCAATCATGTTAGCTTTTCAGTTCGGGAAGGTGAAACAGTTTGTGTAGTAGGCGAATCAGGTTGCGGGAAAAGTGTAACGGCCTTATCTATTATGGGACTTATTGCTGAATCTGGCGGTATCGTTGGTGGCGATATTCTTTATGAAGGAAAAAGCCTTTTAGGAATGAAAGAGAAAGAACTTCGTAGTTTAAGAGGAAATGATATCGCGATGATTTTCCAGGAACCGATGACATCGCTTAATCCAGTCTTCACTGTTGGAGAGCAAATTGTTGAGCCGTTAAGAGAGCATGAACTACTTAGCAAAAACGAAGCATACAAAAAAGCAATTGAATTAATTCGTAAAGTCGGTATTGCTCGTGCTGATGAAATTGTCCATTCTTATCCGCACGAACTAAGCGGTGGCATGTTACAACGTATTATGATTGCTGTTGCACTTAGTTGTAATCCAAAGTTATTAATTGCAGATGAACCGACAACAGCTCTGGATGTTACGATTCAAGCGCAAATATTAGACTTATTAAGACAAGTAAAAGAGGAATTTAAAACGTCTATCTTATTAATTACACATGATCTAGGTGTTGTAGCGGAAATGGCCGATTACGTTGTTGTTATGTATGGTGGTAAAGTCATTGAAGAAGCTCCAGTAGTAGAGCTATTTCAAAATCCTAAACATCCATATACGAAAGGGTTGCTAAAATCAAAACCAGTAATGGGGAAACGAACAGATAAACTTTATTCTATTCCAGGGCAAGTTCCGAATTTAGTTGGCTTAGATGAGTTTTGTTACTTTAGCGGTCGTTGTGAGCATTGCATGGAAATATGCAAAAATGAAGCGCCAAATTTTAATGTGCATGATGAGGATCATAAAGTAGCTTGTTGGTTATATGAGGAGCGTGCTGGGCAATGAGTGAACCATTATTAGAAGTGACGAACTTAAAAACGTATTTTCCGATTAAGGGCGGCGTATTTAGTAGAACGATTGGACATGTGAAAGCGGTAGATGGGGTAAGCTTTACAATTGATAAAGGAGAAGTGTTTGGCCTTGTAGGAGAGTCTGGAAGTGGGAAAACGACGATAGGGAAAACACTTCTCCGTCTCGTTCAAAAAACAGAAGGTGAAGTGAAATTTAAAGGTCAAGATGTTCATGCTTTATCAAAAGAGGAGCTGAGAAAGCATCGTCCTAATATGCAGCTCGTCTTTCAAGATCCATTTAGCTCATTAAATCCAAGAATGAGAATTGGAGAAGCACTTGGGGAACCGATGTTGGCTCACGGACTAGCAACGAAAGAAAATGTCCGCGAAAAAGTGATAGAGGTACTGGAGTTATGTGGTTTAGCTCCGTATCATATTGACCGGTACCCTCATGAGTTTTCCGGAGGGCAACGTCAGCGTATCGTTATTGCAAGAGCAATGGTATTAGATCCAGAATTTATTGTGGCTGATGAGCCTGTTGCGGCATTAGATGTATCTATTCAAGCGCAAATCATTAATTTATTTAGTGAATTACAGGAGAAAAAGGGATTATCCTATTTATTTATTTCACATGATTTAAGTGTTGTGGAGCATTTATGTACGAAAATTGGAATTATGTATTTAGGAACTATTGTGGAAACAGCACCACGTGATGAGTTATTTGCGAATCCACTTCATCCATATACAAAAGCATTATTATCAGCAGTGCCAATACCGGATCCAACGGTTAAGCGAGAACGGATTATTTTAGAAGGGGATATTCCAAGTCCGGCAAATCCGCCGTCAGGTTGCCGGTTTCATACACGCTGCCCCTTTGCTACAGATATTTGTAAAACGAATGTACCAGAATTCCGTAATGTGGGTGAAGATCATTTTGTTGCTTGTCACCATGTGTAAAAAAAAGGACTCTTTCAAAAAGTGAAAGAGTCCTTTTTTTTATTTACTAGATGAAGGTTGTTTCAATACAAATTGCTCGATTGCATGAGCAACACCATGTTCATTGTTTGTTAATGTTACAACGTCACATAGTTTTTTTACATCTTCTTCGGCATTTCCCATTGCAACTGATAAGCCAGCAACTTGTAACATTGGCACGTCATTAAAGTTATCGCCGATTGCAACAGTATCTTCAATTGGTATATTGAAATAAGCTGCCATTTCTTGCAAACCATTGCCTTTATGGCCATGCTTATCCATAATTTCTACATTAGTAGGAGCTGATGCCGTAACTGAAATGTCCGTATCTTCTTGTAAAGTTTGTAATAGCTGTGAACGATGAGCAGCATCAAATGTTAAAATGAAGAATTTAGATATTTCTAATTCTGGATTATTTACGACATCTTCGATTTTTTGGAAATCAGTAATTAAGTTAGATTTCTTTTGTTTTTCTGTAATTCTTTCAAGTTCCTCAAGTGTAACATCTAGTGTATGTT
Organism: Bacillus cereus group sp. BfR-BA-01316; assembly: GCF_022664195.1. Lineage (NCBI taxonomy): Bacteria > Bacillati > Bacillota > Bacilli > Caryophanales > Bacillaceae > Bacillus > Bacillus cereus group sp. BfR-BA-01316. The sequence goes on along the minus strand of NZ_JAKUGX010000017.1, from coordinate 23,040 downwards.
TGTTTTCTTCGAATGCCTGCATGACTTGACCTTGCCATGTATAAGGAGAATAAACCCCTTTATTTGTGTACAACTTATATGGGAAACCTTCAGATTCTAGTAATTTTGCAAGCTTGTATACCTTATCATTTTGTAAACAACGCGAGTTAATTACTTTTCCGTCCACATAAACAATTGCCCCATTGCTTGCTCCAACTGGAAGAGATAGTTGATATTCTTCCAATAATTTCAAAGCATCCTCTTTTGCACGGCCAGAACAAATCATTACAATATGACCAGCTTCTTTTGCGGTTTGGATAGCTTGTAAGTTTTCTTTGGAGATTTCAAGATTAGATGATAGTAGTGTACCATCCATATCTAGTGCGATTAATTTCAAAATGACCACCTCTTTGTTTCCATTATACATAGTTATATAGAGGAAACATATAAACTTATCTTGGAAAGATAGTATTTTATCCCGCATTAATTGCCAGTAAAAGCTCGATTGGTGGGGGGAATAATCATAGGGAATGGAACCCTCACTGATTAAAGTTCCACTTTGTTTTGTAACAAAATAGAGATGAATAATATTACATTTCGCTTTATGACCGTAATATTACACTAGTGTTACAAACATGATTGTAGTAGAAAATGCATTAAAACAAGGTTTTTGAGTGTTTATTTAAAAAAACGTAAAAAAAGTGTAATAAAATTTACGTAATTATATTGCAACGTAATAATAGTTATGTTACATTAATGTTACAAACATTACGTAATTAATTTCAATGTAACGTTAACGTGAAAACTATGAAATAATCATTTTTTGGAAATTACATATAGATAACTTATAAAAAAGGAGAATGAATGATATGAACAACGAGCAAGTATTAAACGTAACAAAAGGTGACTTCTTAGGATCAGCAAGCGGAGCGGTAGTATTAACAGCATTAATCGTATTTCTTTCAAGCGTATTAGTATAATAGAAGTTTTGTAACAAAAATAAGAGAAGGGAGAATGAAAATTATGAACAACGAGCAAGTATTAAACGTAACAAAAGGTGACTTCTTAGGATCAGCAAGCGGAGCAGTTGTATTAACAGCATTAATCGTATTTCTTTCAAGCGTATTAGTATAATAGAAGTTTTGTAACAAAAATAAGAGAAGGGAGAATGAAAATTATGAATAACGAGCAAGTATTAAATGTAACAAAAGGTGACTTCTTAGGATCAGCAAGCGGAGCAGTAGTATTAACAGCATTAATCGTATTTCTTTCAAGCGTATTAGTATAATAGAAGTTTTGTAACAAAAATAAGAGAAGGGAGAATGAAAATTATGAACAACGAGCAAGTATTAAATGTAACAAAAGGTGACTTCTTAGGATCAGCAAGCGGAGCAGTAGTATTAACAGCATTAATCGTATTTCTTTCAAGTGTATTAGTATAATAAAAGTTTTGTAACAAAAACAAGAGAAGGGAGAATGAGGAATATGAACAAGGAACAAGTATTACAAGTAACAAAAATGGATATTTTAGGATCAGCAAGTGGAGCTGCAGTATTGACAGCGTTTATTATATTCCTTACAAATGTATTAGTATGATGAATATTGATAACAATAAGTTTTTATACACCGTACGTACCATTATTCTAAAAAAATAAAGACTCTAGCATATTAGTAAATAGTTAATATGTTGGAGTCTTTTTTGTTTTCCTCTCATATATCCCCTCAAGTATTAATGTTATCCTCTTATCTCGCAAAAGCCCGCTGATTAAAGTTTCACTGTATTTTAAAGAGAAAAAGGTCGAATTTTATATGTAAGAAAAAAAGAGGAATTTGACAGAAAAGATAGAAAACTTTAAAGGTCAGAATTTGTTAGCTTGCTAACTAATTTCTATTAATGAACATTGGAAGCGTTTTCGATTAGGTTTAATTATGGACCATTTAATCTATTTACAGGGGGATGAAGATGTTATGAAACAAAAATCTATGGATACGCTAGCTGCACAAATGGAGGACTTTTTTCCAGTACGTGATGTAGATCATTTGGAATTTTACGTAGGAAATGCAAAGCAATCAAGTTATTACCTTGCGAGAGCATTTGGATTCAAAATTGTTGCTTACTCTGGATTAGAAACTGGAAACCGTGAAAAGGTATCTTATGTTCTTGTGCAAAAAAATATGCGTTTTGTTGTGTCCGGAGCTTTAAGTAGCGATAATCGCATCGCGGAGTTTGTAAAGACTCATGGTGATGGCGTGAAAGATGTAGCATTACTTGTTGACGATGTTGATAAAGCATATTCGGAAGCAGTAAAACGTGGTGCCGTCGCAATTGCTCCTCCTGAAGAGTTAACAGATGAGGACGGTACATTGAAAAAAGCAGTTATTGGTACGTATGGTGATACAATTCACACGCTTGTAGAGCGTAAAAATTATAAAGGAACATTCATGCCAGGATTTCAAAAGATAGAGTTCAATATTCCATTTGAAGAATCCGGTTTAATTGCTGTAGACCATGTCGTTGGTAACGTTGAGAAAATGGAAGAATGGGTTAGTTATTATGAGAACGTCATGGGATTTAAACAAATGATTCACTTTGATGATGACGATATTAGCACAGAGTATTCGGCATTAATGTCAAAAGTTATGACGAATGGAAGCCGTATTAAGTTTCCAATTAATGAACCAGCAGATGGAAAAAGAAAGTCACAAATTCAAGAATATCTAGAGTTCTATAACGGAGCAGGTGTACAGCATCTCGCTTTATTAACAAGTGACATTGTAAAAACAATTGAAGTGCTTCGTGCGAATGGTGTTGAGTTTTTAGATACGCCAGATACGTATTACGATGAGTTAACTGCACGGGTGGGGAAAATTGATGAAGAAATTGATAAATTAAAAGAATTGAAGATTCTAGTAGACCGTGACGAAGAAGGTTATTTATTGCAAATTTTTACGAAACCAATTGTAGATCGTCCAACTCTATTTATTGAAATCATCCAACGTAAAGGTTCTCGTGGATTTGGCGAAGGGAACTTTAAAGCGTTATTCGAATCAATTGAAAGAGAACAAGAGCGTCGCGGAAATTTATAAAATTTGTATCCACCAGCAAGAGTTCCTTTGTTGGTGGAAATTTCATTTTCATAGGGAGGAATCATGATGAAATTTGTTACATTTCGTCTCCCATCGAAAGAAATGCGAGTTGGATGGCTTGAAGGTGACAAAGTAATCGATATGAATCTTGCGAGTGATGGACAATTACCTTCTTCTATGTTCGCCTTTTTAGAGAAAGCAGATGAGTATGTAGAAATATTGCGTAATATTAGGAATCCTGAAAAGGGTATATATTCCTTAGAGGAAGTTCAATTAGCAGCGGCAATTCCTAATCCGAGTAGCATTCGAGATTTTTATGCATTTGAACAGCATGTAAAAACAGCCCGCGGGAGAAGAGGGCTAGATGTTGTACCTGAATGGTATGATATCCCGGTTTTTTATTTTACTAACCACCGTGCTGTTATTGGACCAGATGATTTTGTTATTGGTCCGAAGAAGTCTAAAAAAATTGATTATGAGTTAGAGATTGCTTGCGTAATTGGGAAAGAAGGACGAAACATTCCTCGTGAGCAAGCGGAAGAATATATTTTTGGGTACTGCATTATGAACGACTGGAGTGCAAGGGACTTACAAGCAACAGAAATGAAAGTAGGGCTTGGCCCAGCGAAAGGGAAAGACTTTGCAACTTCATTAGGAGCGTATCTCGTTACGAAAGAGGAATTAGACGTTTATCGTAATGGTGATCGTTATGATTTAGAGATGACTACTCATGTAAATGGGCAACTGTTATCAAAAGGAAATTTCCAAGATATTTATTATACATTCGCTGAAATGATTGAACGTGCTTCGGAAGACGTTACGTTATATCCAGGAGATGTGATTGGTTCTGGGACAGTAGGAACAGGATGTATTTTAGAACTTGGTACAGAAGAGTGGCTACAAGATGGAGATGTTGTAGAGCTGTCGATTACTGGTTTAGGTACGTTACGTAATACAATCAAAAAAGAAATGGAAGCAGGTGATGGGCATGTTTTATCGTCACATGGGGGAGCTACCTCATAAACGACATGTACAATTTCGTAAAAAAGATGGATCGCTTTATCGTGAGCAGGTAATGGGGACAAAAGGTTTCTCTGGTACCCAATCTATTTTGTATCATCATTATATGCCAACAGAAGTAGGGCATGCGGCATTATCGCATTCTTGTCAGTTACAGTATGAAGAGGATGCCTTTCTTGCTCATCGCCACTTCCGTACGAAAGAAAATAAAAAAACTGGTGATGCAGTAAGCGGAAGAAATTTTATGCTTGGGAATGAGGATTTATTAATTGGAGTAGTGAGTCCAACAGAAAAAATGGATTATTTTTACCGTAATGGTGATGGCGATGAAATGTTATTTGTTCATTATGGAACAGGAAAAATTGAAACGATGTTTGGAACGATTCACTATAGAAAAGGTGATTATGTAACAATTCCAATTGGAACGATTTATCGTGTTATTCCAGATGAGGGAGAGACTAAGTTTCTTGTTGTAGAGGCAAATAGCCAAATTACAACACCAAGTCGCTATCGCAATGAATATGGGCAATTGTTAGAACATAGTCCGTTTTGTGAAAGAGATATGCGTGGACCGGAGAAATTGGAGACATATGATGAAAAAGGTGAGTTTGTCGTAATGACAAAGTCGAGAGGTTATATGCATAAGCATGTTTTAGGGCACCATCCGCTAGATGTTGTTGGGTGGGATGGTTATTTATATCCGTGGGTCTTTAATGTGGAGGATTTTGAACCAATTACAGGTCGTATTCATCAGCCACCACCAGTACATCAAACATTCGAAGGGCATAATTTCGTCATTTGCTCTTTCGTACCGCGTTTATACGATTATCATCCAGAATCTATTCCGGCACCATATTATCATAGTAATGTGAATAGTGATGAAGTACTGTACTATGTAGAAGGTAACTTTATGAGCCGAAAAGGTGTAGAAGAAGGTTCTATTACGCTTCATCCAAGCGGCATTCCTCATGGGCCGCATCCTGGAAAAACAGAAGCGAGTATAGGGAAGAAAGAGACACTTGAACTGGCTGTTATGATAGATACATTCCGTCCGCTTCGTATTGTAAAACAAGCACATGAGACGGAAGATGAAAAGTACATGTATAGCTGGATTGAAGAGGATTCATATACTGTGAAATAAGTAAAAAGAGGCATGCTCAATAAAGGAGCATGCCTCTTTTGTGGAATCGACATGTATAATAATACCAAAAACAGTTATGAAAAGATATATAGATATGATTGTGTGAATCTTTTTATAGAAAGAATGATAAGGGTATAGCGCGTATCTTAATAGTTTTCTGTTTATTCCGACAAAAGTATTGACTAAAAAACATACCGTGGGTAAAATGAAAAAAGTAAATTAAATTTTCGGAAAACTAAAATCATGGAGGAGCACAGTATGAAGCAAATTTTTCAAAAGAAGCCGATTTCAACGTTACTGCAAGAAAGTAAACAAAAGACATTATCGAGAACGTTAGGGGCACTTGATTTAACAATGCTTGGAATCGGAGCAATTGTTGGAACTGGTATTTTTGTTCTTACTGGCGTTGTAGCAGCGAAACATTCTGGACCAGCTATTATATTATCATTTGCTATAGCTGCATTAGCTTGTGCCTTTGCTGCATTTTGTTACGCTGAATTTGCTTCTTCAGTTCCTGTCTCAGGGAGTGTGTACACGTACACGTATGCGACGATGGGAGAAGTATTTGCATTCTTAATTGGATGGGATTTAATGCTCGAGTATTTATTAGCTACATCTGCTGTAGCCAATGGATGGTCAGCGTATTTTCAATCGTTATTAAAGGGATTTGGGATTCATATCCCGACCATTCTCTCCTCGGCCCCTGGTACAGGAAAGGGTGGAATAATTGATCTACCTGCAGTTCTAATTATTCTAGTTATGACAGCTCTTTTATCTAGAGGTGTTCGTGAAAGTGCACGAATAAATAATATCATGGTATTTATTAAAATAGCGGTTGTTCTTATCTTTATCTTTGCTGGTTTTAATTATGTGAAACCTGAAAATTGGGCGCCTTTTATGCCATTTGGTTTAGATGGTGTAATGGCTGGAGCTGCTACAGTATTCTTCGCATTCATAGGATTTGATGCAGTTTCAACAGCTGCAGAAGAAGTGAAACGTCCGCAACGTGATTTACCAATCGGCATTATCGCATCGTTATTAATTTGTACTATTCTTTATATCGTTGTTTCACTTATTTTGACAGGAATTGTTCCATACGGACAGCTAAATATATCAGATCCAGTTGCCTTTGCACTTCAATTTATTGGACAAGATAGTTTAGCGGGAGTAATTTCGGTAGGAGCAATTACAGGGATTACAACTGTAATGCTAGTTATGATGTATGGGCAAGTTCGTGTTTCGTATGCGATGAGCCGAGATGGGCTGTTGCCGAAGCGTCTTGCTAAAGTTCATCCGAAATTTAAAACACCATTTTTAAATACATGGACAACGGGGATTATTGCAGCACTTATTTCAGGATTAATTGATTTAAATGTTTTAGCACACCTTGTAAATATGGGGACATTGTCAGCCTTTGCACTTGTAGCAGTTGCGGTTATTGTCCTGAGAAGAACTCATCCTGACTTACCAAGGGCATTTAAGGCGCCTCTTGTACCATTTTTACCAGCGTTAACGGTAATTTTTTGTTTATACTTAATGCTTCAGTTATCCGGAACAGCGTGGATTAGTTTTGGGGTATGGATGGTTATTGGTATAGCAGTTTACTTTTTATATAGCCGAAAACATAGTGCTTTAAGTAATAGTAAAAAAGAAGAAGATGTAGCAAATTTATAAGTGGAAAAATCCATTCTAATTCTGTTAGAATGGATTTTTTATTTTGAAAATTTACATTTTTCTGAATATGTTATAAGATAATTGTTGGCGAACTAAAGGGGTGAAAATGTGAAAAATACATGGCGTGAGCTAAGAGAGATGGATCGTAACGTATGGATTCGATTTATCGGTGAGACTTTGAACGGAATTGCGATGATGATGTTAATGCCTTTTTTTGCACTATATTTAAAAGATAAGGTAGATTCTTTATTACAAGTTGGGATTATTATGGCGCTTTCTCCAATTGCTGCAAGCTTTGGCTCGCTTATAGGCGGAAGAATAGCTGATATATATGGAAGAAAGCCAATTATGGTATTTTCAATGGCTAGTAATGCATTATTAATGCTCGGTTTTTTATTTATCGAAGGATTTATTCCATACGCTATTTTATCTATTTTTTTAGGGTTGAGTAATTCGCTATTTCATCCAGCTGCATCAGCGATGGTTGCGGATGTAACGGTGCCAGAAAAAAGAACAGAAGCATATGGTTTATTACGAATGGGACACAATATTGGTGCTGCAATTGGGCCGATAATGGGGGCATCAGTAGTTGTTTTATCGAAGAACCTCGTGTTTATTATCGCTTCGTCTGCCATGCTGTTTTATGCACTACTTGTGTTAGTACTTATTAAAGAAACAATGCCGAAAATTACGGATATAACGGAAAGAAATAAAGAGAAAGAATCCGGAGCAGTTTGGAAAATTTTAATGCGAGATAAGGCGTTAATGATTTATTTGTTAGCGGGTATTGTTATTTCTATGGGATTTTCTCAAACAGAAGGTATGTTACCTCTTCACTTTGATAACGAAATGAAGAATATTTTTGGAACTAACAATCCATACCCATATTTAATGGCATTAAATGGTCTATTAGTTGTTTTGTTTCAATTTCAAATTTCAAAATGGGCGACAGATAAACCTGTCGGAAAAACGATGTTGTACGGAGCGTGTTTGTTTGGAATTGGTTTGTTTTTTATAGGATGGTTACCGAAGTGGTTTGGAGAATTTGATACAAATGCTACAATCATTTTAATGACGTTAATGTTCGTTTATGCCATATATACGTTAGGCGAGATGATTATGTCGCCTGTACAGATGACATTTGTAGCGAATTTAGCCCCTGAGCATTTGAGAGGAACTTATATGGGAGCGGCAAGTTTGCAGTGGATTACAGGAAGTGCATTCGGTCCACTTCTTGGAGGGTTTTTATTAGATCGATTACTTGGTCATCTCTTATTTACAATTTTAGCTATAGGATGTGTAGTTGCAGGTATTGTATATGTTTCTTTAGATCGTCTCGTTGAACAAAGGCAAAAAGACACACTGACCAAACAATCTTCTTAATAAAATAGATGACATACACAAAAAGGGGATTTCTACATATTTTAGGTACATAACTAGATTAGATTGCAATTTCATTTTAAAATTTAATTTTGTGTAGTATATGAAGAAAAGGAAATAGAAAAAGTGTAGAAAACCAATAAGTGGTATCATTTAATTATTTGTGGAAGTTACATTTTATTTCAAATAGGAACTACCTATTTTTATAAAAAGTGCTAAAATAGAAAAATGAAAACAATTGGTTAGGGTGATTTCAGTGACAAAAATTAAATTAGGTTTATTATACGGTGGAAAATCAGCTGAGCATCAAGTTTCGTTACAAACGGCTCTTGCTGCTATTAAAGCATTAAATCAAGATAAATTCGAGATTCATCCAATTTATATTACAGAGCAAGGCCAATGGATGCGTGGAGAGCGTATTGAAGGCGAAGTAACAAATGTTGAGGCGTTACAAATGAGTGGGGAAGAAAATACTATCTCCCCTGTATCATTAAGTACAGAAATTATCCCAACTGCAAATTCTAAACAAGAAGATGCGATTGATGTTATTTTCCCATTATTACATGGACCGAATGGTGAAGATGGAACAGTACAAGGGTTATTAGAATTACTAAACATTCCATATGTAGGTAACGGTGTATTAGCATCAGCTGCTGGTATGGATAAAGTTGTTATGAAAAATATCTTTGCAGAAGCTGGATTGAAACAAGCGAAATATGCATCTTTCATTCGTAGCGCATGGGAAAAAGATCGTGAAACAGCGTATGAAAAAGTAGAAGAAGTATTAGGATATCCTTGCTTCGTAAAACCAGCAAACCTTGGTTCAAGTGTTGGTATTAATAAGTGTAACGATCGTGAAGAGCTTGAGAATGCATTCGAAGAGGCATTCCAATTTGACCGTAAAATTATTGTAGAAGAAAATATTGTAGGTCGTGAGGTAGAAGTTGGTGTATTAGGTAATGATGAGCCGAAATGTTCTGTTGTAGGTGAAATTGTACCGAAAAAAGATTTTTATGATTACAAATCGAAATACATCGATGGTGATACAGCGTTAATTATTCCAGCTGAAATGACAGAAGAAGAGTCTAATGTAATTAAGCGAGATGCAATTATTGCATTCCAATCATTGGATGGTTCGGGCTTAACACGAGCTGATTTCTTCTTAACGAAAGATGGAGAAGTATATATTAACGAAGTAAACACAATGCCAGGATTCACGCCGTTTAGTATGTTCCCTCTATTATGGCAACATACAGGGTTACCGTATCCGGAATTAATTGAAGAGCTAATTCGCTTAGCGATTGAGCGTCACGAAGAAAAACAAAAAATTAAATATACAATCTAACAAAAAAGGAGGAAGCACTATTCGAAGGAATAGTGCTTCCTCTATGTAAGGAGTGTTTTCATGATAAATCGAACGTTAAAACAAGTAGAGCAGATGATAAACGGTACTGGATTAGCAGAGCAGTATGAGGGAATTACTATACAAGGAGTGTCTATTGATACGAGGGAAATTGAAAAAGGAAATTTATATGTTCCGATTCAAGGTGAACGTTTCGATGGACATGCTTTTGTAGATAAAGCTGTTGAAAACGGGGCGATTGCTACATTATGGATGAAAGATGTAGAAAACCCACCTGAAAACCTTCCAGTTATTTTTGTAGAAGATACACTAGCGGCATTGCAAATGTTAGCGAAAAACTATCGTGATCAATTGGATGTAAAAGTTGTTGGTGTAACGGGTAGTAATGGTAAAACATCTACGAAAGATATTGTAACAAGTATTCTTGCGACTAAATTTAAAGTTCAAAAAACAGAAGGTAATTTCAACAACCATATCGGTTTACCTCTTACTATTTTAAATTTAGAGGAAAATACAGAAGTAGCTGTATTAGAAATGGGCATGTCAAGCCGAGGAGAAATTGAATTTCTATCTAAGTTAGCTCGTCCTAATGCAGCTATTATCACGAACATTGGTGAGGCACACTTAATGGATTTAGGCTCTCGTGAGGCGATTGCTGAAGCGAAGTTAGAAATTGTTACAGGTTTACAAAAGGGTGGCGTGTTCGTATATAATGGAGATGAGCCGCTATTAACGAATCGTGTTCCAGAAATGAATTTAGCAGCTGAAACAGTTACATTTGGTGATGCGAGAGCAAATGATTATTATCCAACTACTGTAACATTACAGGCTACTGGGACACACTTTAAGATGAACAGGGATGAAACTTTGTCATTCTATCTGCCAGTACTAGGAAAGCATAATGTATATAATACGCTTGCTTCAATGGCAATTGCAAAACATTTTGGTGTAACGTGGGAAGAAATGAAAAAGGGTTTAGTAACACTTCAAATGACAGGTATGCGTATGGAAATTGTAAAAACAGATAGTGGTTTAACAATTATCAATGATGCTTATAATGCTAGTCCAACAGCTATGGAAGCTGCGTTCCACCTAATGAATGGTTTAGATGGATTTGCTAAAAAAATTGTTGTACTTGGTGATATGTTAGAACTTGGAAATCAAGAAGTGCAATTTCATTATGAAGTAGGTAAATTAATTGATCCAGCAAAAATCTCATATGTATTCACATATGGTAGATTAGGGGCTCAAATTGCTGAAGGTGCAAAAATTAATTTCCCTAAAGACCGTGTAAAAGCGTATGATAGTAAAGAAGAGTTAATAAAAGAGTTGCAAGCAGTAGTCGGTACCAAAGATGTTGTATTAGTAAAAGCATCTCGCGGCATGAAATTAGAAGAAGTAATTACGATGTTGAAATAATTGGTGTATATAAATAGGGATGATAGTTACGAAAATAGTGAAAACTTATAATAAGCGCTTACAGTAAATGATAAAAAAATAAAAGTAAAGAAAAAAGCTCTGAATATGAAATAAGGTAACAGTTGGGGTTTGCTTTTTACACCTACAAAACTTATAATTGATAAAGTGAATAACGTTTAGAAGTATTTTCGTGAAGAATATACGCCCGGTTATATACGTGAGTATTCAGGAAAAGGGCTTTTCCGCAAGTTCGGAAAACGCCTTTTTTTAAATGATAAGTATAGGATAGAAAAGGAGAAGTAACATTGACAACATTTCGAGAATTAGGATTAAGTGAGTCTTTACTGCAATCTGTTGAAAGCATGGGCTTTGAAGAGGCTACGCCGATTCAAGCTGAAACAATTCCATATGCATTGCAAGGTAAGGATATTATTGGGCAAGCGCAAACAGGTACAGGGAAAACAGCAGCATTCGGATTACCACTATTAGATAAAGTGGATACAAATAAAGAAGCAGTTCAAGGTATTGTTATCGCGCCAACGCGCGAATTAGCAATTCAAGTTGGAGAAGAGCTATACAAACTTGGTAAACATAAACGTGTTCGTATTCTACCAATTTATGGTGGTCAAGATATTAACCGCCAAATTCGTGCTCTAAAAAAACACCCACACATTATTGTTGGTACGCCGGGTCGTATTTTAGATCATATTAACCGTAAAACACTTCGCTTACAAAACGTAGAGACTGTTGTTCTTGACGAAGCGGATGAAATGTTAAACATGGGCTTCATTGAAGATATTGAAGCAATTTTAACAGATGTGCCAGAAACACATCAAACATTATTATTCTCAGCGACAATGCCAGATCCAATCCGTCGTATTGCTGAGCGTTTCATGACTGAGCCTCAACACATTAAAGTAAAAGCAAAAGAAGTAACAATGCCAAACATTCAGCAGTTCTATTTAGAAGTGCAAGAAAAGAAAAAGTTTGACGTGTTAACACGCTTACTAGATATTCAATCTCCAGAGCTTGCAATCGTATTCGGTCGTACAAAGCGTCGTGTTGATGAATTATCAGAAGCATTAAACTTACGTGGTTATGCAGCAGAAGGTATTCACGGTGACTTAACACAAGCGAAGCGTATGTCTGTATTACGTAAATTTAAAGAAGGTGCTATTGAAGTTCTTGTTGCAACAGACGTTGCTGCACGTGGTCTTGATATTTCAGGCGTAACACACGTATACAACTTCGATATCCCACAAGATCCAGAATCATACGTTCACCGTATTGGTCGTACTGGCCGTGCAGGTAAAAAAGGTATTGCAATGTTATTTGTAACACCACGTGAATCAGGACAATTAAAAAATATCGAGCGTACAACAAAACGTAAGGTTGATCGTATGGAAGCACCGACACTTGACGAGGCATTAGAAGGTCAACAACGTTTAATCGCTGAAAAACTTCAAAGCACAATTGAAAGTGATAACTTATCATACTACAAGCGTATTGCAGAAGAAATGTTAGAAGAGAATGACTCTGTAACAGTAGTAGCTGCTGCTTTAAAAATGATGACAAAAGAGCCAGATACAACTCCAATCGCTTTAACATCCGAACCACCAGTTGTTTCAAGAGGTGGCGGTTCTAAAAAACGCGGTGGTAACGGTGGTAACGGAAGTGGATACCGTGATGGTAACCGTAATCGTAGTCGTGATGGACGCGGCGGTGGCGATGGTCGTAACCGTGATCGCAATCGTGATGGACGCGGAAGTGGCGATGGTCGTAACCGTGATCGCAATCGTGATGGTGGTAGTGGTAGCCGTGATGGTGGTAGCCGTGATGGTAACCGTGGTCGTAAAGGTGAAGGTCGCCCTGGATCTTCAAATGGACGCGGCGAAAGAAAACATCATAGCCGTCCACAAGCTTAATAAAAAAGAGAATGCCCTTTGCTGGCATTCTCTTTTTTTATTTCTATAATTGTGCATACTACATAATAACTCGTATAGAAATGAGGTGCTATATGCTTGTAAGACTTGGGTATGTTGCGATGAGTGTGCATTTGAAGAATGCTTCTCCATCTCAAACGATGACATATGCACAGTTTCAACGGATTGATGATCGAGAGGCTGCGATTCGTAAACTCGAAAGAATCGCTAATTCGAATTTGGAAAATTGCTTACGGTTATTAAAGCATAATAAAGGGCATGATATATCTTTCTTTCGACTTAGTTCCAAGCTTATTCCTTTAGCGAATCATGAGGAGTTGTTAGATTGGAACTATATTCGTCCTTTAAAAGAAAATCTGAAAGAATTAGGTGGATATGCAATTCGTATGAATATGCGAATTGATTTCCATCCAGATCACTTTGTTGTGCTAAATTCACCTGAGGAGAGTATTTTCAAACAATCTGTAAAGGCATTGCAGATGCACAAAAAAATGTTAAAGGGTATGGGAATTGAACATAAGCAACGATGTGTATTACATGTGGGAGGAGGTTATAACGATAAGGAGCTCGCATTAGAACGCTTTATAGAAAATTGGTCAACTGTTCCAAGAGGTATTCAAGAGATGATTATATTAGAAAATGATGACACGACCTTTTCTTTAGAAGAAACATTGTATTTAGGTGAGAAATTAGACATTCCAGTCGTGTTTGATTTGCACCATCATATGATGAATAATGACCAGGAAGATTGGCATGAAGATTGGGCACGTGTTGTACATACGTGGGAATCGTCTTTGTTACCAGTTAAAATGCACATCTCTAGTCCTAGAGATGGAAAAGACCCGAGAGCACATGCGGATTTTATTGATGTAGATACCTTCTTATCTTTTTTGAAAAAGATAAAGGGGAGTGTTCCGCAAATTGATTGTATGATTGAGGCGAAGAAAAAGGACGAGTCTTTATTTCAACTAATGAGAGAGTTAAGTAAACAAACAGATGTGGAAATTGTCGATGGTGCGAGCTTCTATATTAAATAAGCTCTGCGCCATCGGTTTTTTTGTCCCGCTATTTGCGGGCGGTAAGACTCCCACCTCAAAATCCGGCGAATGCGAGGGAATTAGGTGGGAGATCAACTGCCCTTAAAAGCCCGATTGGTTCAACTAATAATCAGTGGGGGATGGACCAACCCCACTGATTAAAGTTTCACTTTATTAAAAAAGGGGTGCACATGCCGCCGATGATCAGTCCTGTTAAATGGCTTATAGGATTGGCAGAGGGATTAAAGAAAGTAAATAGTAGTAATATAAGTATCGTTATTGAAAAAATAGCGATGTCTCTTGGTTTTGAAGAACGATATCGACTATACAATAAAAATAATTGGGCGCCTAGTAATCCGAAAATACCACCAGATGCTCCGGCGTGAATATATTCAAGAGGCATAATAATATAAGAAGAAATATTCCCGAGAATGCCAGAAAGGAAAAAAATAATGATGAAAGAAAAGTGTCCTAGTTGTTTTTCAATAGAAGAACCAAGTGCAAATAAACAAATACTATTAGAAAGAAAATGTTGTAAGTCTACGTGTACAAGTAAGGAAGTTATGACACGCCACCATTCTCCTTTAGCGATATATTCATTGTAGGCTGCCAGGTGAAAGAGGGAAAAGTCGCTCAATATAATCATGACTAATTGTATAAGAAGTAAAGAGATGATAATTGGTTGTAGGGAAATGCGAGTGGATGGTATTAGCATGTTGTTAGTATCACTCCTTTTGCATCAGAAAGATTCTCTGTTATTCTTACAATATGAATGAAGAAAGTTAAATAGAAGAAGGGGATTTTGAAATGATTGTAGGGATTGGGATCGATATTATTGAGTTAAATCGAATTGAAAAAATGCTAGATGGAAAGCTTAAATTTATGGAACGTATTTTAACTGAAAGAGAACGTGGTGTTGCCGAGGGACTGAAAGGAAGTCGTCTTACAGAATTTGTAGCTGGAAGATTTGCAGCAAAAGAGGCGTATTCTAAAGCGGTAGGGACCGGTATCGGGAAAGAAGTGAGTTTTTTAGATATTGAAGTAAGGAATGATGATAGAGGTAAACCGATTATTATTACAAATACAGAGCATATTGTTCATTTATCAATTAGTCATAGTAAAGAATTTGCTGTTGCTCAAGTTGTTTTAGAAAGCTCGTCACGCTAGTCTGCATATTTTATATCTTTGTCTCATATATTTGAGGTAGCGATAAGGAAGGCATATCTTCCATTCATTTATAGGGGCAAAGGGGCTGAAGTGATGAAAAGGCGTCTGTTTTTAGTTCTTGTCGGTTTATTGACCGTTTTTGTGTTGGCGGGTTGTATGGAAAAGAAACAGGAAGATGTTGTGAGAGATTTAGAAGCGAAAGTTAAAAGTATGAAGAGTTATCAAGCTGAAGCGAAATTATCTATTAAAACAGGAAATGAGCCTCAGGAGTACAATGTAGAAATTTGGCATAAAGAACCTTCGTATTATCGTGTGAATTTGCAGAATGCGAAAAAGGATCAGAGTCAAATTATTTTAAGAAATGATGAAGGTGTATTTGTATTAACACCGGCGCTTAATAAGAGTTTCCGTTTTCAAAGTGATTGGCCGCAAAATAGTAGCCAGGCTTATTTATATGAATCACTGGTAAGAGATATTTTGCAAGATAAGAAAAATCTCTCTTTCGAGAAAACAGATAAGTATTATGTATTTAAAACAAAAACAAATTATCAACATCAAAATATGTTGCCGAAACAAGAAATTAAGCTGAATAAAAGTGATTTAACACCAGTTTCTGTGAAACTGATGGATAATGATCAAAATGTCCTTGTAAAAGTAGATTTCACTAAAGTAAAGTTTGATGCAAAGTTTGATAAAGGTGCATTTGATACGAAGCAAAATATGTCTAGAGCACAAGTGGATGTTCAGACGGCAGCGAAAGAAGACAAACCGTTTGCTATTTTGTATCCACGTGATACGCCGCAAGGCATGACTTTGAAAGAGGAAGAAGAGTTGAAGACAGACAGCGGCAAGCGTGCAATACTCACATATACTGGAAGTGAGAAATCCTTTACTTTAATACAAGAAAAGGCAAAAGTTGCAGAGGCCTCATCGGCGGTAAGTGTAAGTGGAGAGCCGGTTGATCTTGGTTTCACGATTGGTGCATTGACGAAAGACTCTGTAACGTGGTCGCATAACGGAGTGGAATATATGCTTGTGTCTAAAGGTTTAGAGCCGAATGAGTTGTTGATGGTTGCTCGTTCGGTTACAGCGAAGCAGGTGAAGTAAACTTCTTAGACGTGGTGATATATGTGCACCACGTCTTTTCTTAGTTTGAAGGTGGATTTCACAAAAGAAGCATATAAAAGAATAAGCTTCGCATATCGTGTATAAGGAAGTGTATTTATGGAAGAAGCACCGTTTTACCGTGACACTTGGGTGGAAGTGGATTTAGATGCGATCTATAACAATGTTACACATATTAAAGAGTCTATTCCAAGTGATGTAGAGATTTTTGCTGTAGTTAAAGCGAATGCATATGGGCACGATTATGTGCCGGTGGCTAAAACTGCATTAGAAGCAGGAGCAACAAGATTAGCAGTTGCCTTTTTAGATGAAGCCTTAGTGCTTCGGAGGGCTGGTATTACTGCACCGATTTTAGTATTAGGTCCTTCCCCGTCCCGTGATGTAAATGTAGCTGCTGAAAATGATGTAGCATTAACTGTTTTTCAAAAAGAATGGGTGGAAGAAGCGATAAAGCTCTGGGATGGTTCATCAATAATGAAATTCTATATTAATTTTGATAGTGGTATGGGGAGAATCGGAATACGTGAACGCAAAGAATTAAAAGGGTTCTTAAAGAGTTTAGAAGGTGCGCCATTTTTAGAGTTGGAAGGAGTATATACGCATTTTGCAACAGCGGATGAGGTTGAGACTTCTTACTTTGATAAGCAATATAATACATTCTTGCAGCAGCTAAGTTGGTTGAAAGAATTTGGAGTGAATCCTAAATTTGTCCATACAGCCAATAGCGCCGCAACGTTAAGGTTTCAAGGGATTACATTTAATGCGGTGCGAGTTGGTATTGCAATGTATGGATTATCCCCATCTGTAGAAATACGTCCTTTTTTACCATTTAAATTGGAACCGGCGTTGTCACTTCATACGAAAGTTGCTCATATTAAGCAAGTGATTAAAGGAGATGGGATTAGTTATAATGTCACATACCGAACGAGAACTGAAGAATGGATTGCGACAGTTGCAATTGGATATGCAGATGGCTGGCTTAGAAGATTGCAAGGGTTTAAAGTACTTGTAAACGGTGAAAGAGTACCGATTGTAGGGCGAGTGACAATGGATCAATTCATGATACATCTTCCTTGTGAAGTGCCACTTGGTACGAAAGTTACACTCATTGGGAGACAAGGTGATGAGTATATTAGTGCTACCGAGGTTGCTGAATATTCCGGGACTATTAATTATGAGATTATTGCAACGATAAGCTTCCGTATACCGAGAATATTTATACGACACGGTAAAGTTGTAGAAGTAATCAATTATTTGAACGATATATAGAAGAAGGTATTATTGCTCAGCATCTCGTCATTTAGGGGATTTTCGCTAATGGAAAATAGGCCCTTTTCTGCTAGGGAGCTTCTTTTTATAATTGTTATTAATATAAGTTACAATGAAATGTTGCGGAAAGGATTGCTGTATTTCTTGTTTGAAAGAGATAAAAAGTAAAAGACGATGAATGTTTTGTTTATGAATTGGAAAACATAAGCAAGGAATAAGGAAGTCTTTGCAACAGGCTCCATACAATGGTATTATTACAATAGGTGTCATATATATATTTGGGTGTGTAGTTGACGGTGGAGGTGTATTTTTGTGTCCGAATCAAGTGTAACTACTGAAATCGTGGTTCGGTTGCCAAAGCAAATGGTAACGGAATTGGACGGAATTGGAAAACAAGAGAATAAGAATCGCCATGAACTAATTTGCCAGGCAACACAACTGTTATTGCGTCAACATAAGACGAAGAAACGCTACCAACATGAATCAATGCGACGTGGGTACATTGAAATGGGAAAAATTAATCTTGGTATTGCATCTGAAGCTTTCTTAGCAGAGTATGAAGCAGCTCATACAGTAGAACGCTTAGTTAGCGGGGGGTAATATTTTGATTGTAAAACGCGGCGACGTGTATTTTGCAGACCTTTCCCCAGTTGTTGGTTCTGAGCAAGGAGGCGTTCGTCCGGTTCTTGTCATTCAAAATGACATCGGAAATCGTTTTAGTCCGACTGTGATTGTAGCGGCTATTACTGCACAGATTCAAAAAGCGAAATTACCCACTCATGTGGAAATTGATGCGAAAAAGTACGGTTTTGAGAGGGATTCTGTTATTTTACTTGAGCAGATTCGAACAATCGATAAGCAACGCTTAACGGACAAAATCACTCATTTGGATGAAGTGATGATGAGTCGTGTAGATGAAGCGTTACAAATTAGTTTAGGACTAATAGATTTTTAAATCGGCAGTTTAAGTTGCTCTCTTTACAGGGCAACTTTTTTTTATTATAGAGGAGGTTACGGTTGGATATGGAAATGGTAGATAATCGACAAGGGTTAATGAAAATGTTAGTGAAAGAATTAGGCTTTACAGAAAAGCAAGTTCGTCATGTTATTCAATTAACAGAAGAAGGTAACACAGTTCCATTTATCGCTCGTTACCGAAAAGAATGGACAGGGTCCCTAGATGAGGTGCAAATTCGTGCAATCTTAGAAAGATGGCAATATATGATGCAACTAGAAGATAGGAAAGAAGAGGTTCTTCGTCTTATTGGTGAAAAGGGTAAACTAACCGAAGAGTTGCGTCGTCATATTGTTGCTGCAACAAAACTTCAAGAAGTAGAAGATTTATATCGTCCATATAAAGAAAAAAGAAGAACGAAAGCTACAATTGCTAAAGAAAAAGGATTAGAACCGTTAGCTGAGTGGCTATTATTATATAAAAAAGAAAATCCAGCAGAGAAGGCTATGGAATTTGTTAATGCAGAAAAGGAAGTGGCGTCTGCAGAAGATGCGTTGCAAGGTGCGCAAGATATTATTGCGGAACTTGTTTCGGATAATGCGGCATATCGTAGTTGGATTCGCAATACTACTTTCCGAAAAGGGATTATGTCTTCATCTGTAAAAGATAAAGAAAAAGATGAAAAGAATATATATGAAATGTATTATGGCTATGAAGAACCGTTGCAAAAAGTAGTGCCGCATCGTGTACTAGCTATGAATCGTGGTGAAAAGGAAGACGTATTAAGAGTTTCTGTTATCACGCCAATTGAAGAAATTCTTCAGTTTTTACATAAAAGAATGATTCTTGATGAAGCTTCTAAAAGTGCGCATTATGTACAATTAGCGATGGAAGATGGATATAAGCGATTAATTCAACCTTCAATAGAAAGAGAAATTCGTAAAGAATTAATGGAAACGGCCGAAGAACAAGCGATTCATATTTTCTCTGAGAATTTACGTAATTTATTATTACAACCTCCGATGAAAGGGAAAGTTGTGTTAGCGGTGGATCCAGCATATAGAACCGGTTGTAAATTAGCCGTAGTAGATGATACAGGAAAAGTTCTTCACATAGATGTTATTTATCCGCATCCGCCTGCTCGTAAATATGAGGATGCAAAAACGAAAATCATTTCAATTATAGATAAATATGAAGTTGAAATGATAGCGATTGGAAATGGTACAGCTTCGAGGGAAACGGAAGAATTTATAGTAGATGTATTACAAAATGTAGAACGAGATGTATTTTACATTATTGTAAATGAAGCGGGTGCTAGTGTGTACTCCGCATCTGATGTAGCTCGCGAGGAGTTTCCGAATTTACAGGTTGAAGAAAGAAGTGCTGTTTCAATTGGGAGACGTCTACAAGATCCACTTGCAGAGCTTGTGAAAATTGACCCTAAATCTGTTGGAGTGGGACAATATCAACATGATGTATCTCAAAAGAGATTAAATGAATCATTAACATTTGTAGTAGAGACGGCAGTTAACCGAGTTGGTGTTAATGTAAATACAGCTTCAGTTGCATTGTTGCAATATGTTTCGGGGTTATCAAAAACAGTTGCGAAAAATATTGTAGCTAAGCGTGAGGAAGATGGGAAATTCACGAAGCGAACTGAGTTAAAGAAAATACCGCGTTTAGGTGCAAAAACATATGAACAATGTATCGGGTTTTTACGTATATTAGAAGGAGCGAATCCATTAGATCGCACAGGGATTCATCCAGAACAATATAAAAATGTTGAATTACTATTAAAGAGCTTAGGGTTATCGAAGAGTGATGTGGGGAAACCAAACTTGCAAAAGAGTTTAGAAGGAGTAGATATTTCTAAATTATCTCAAGAGACGGAGATTGGTGAGCCAACATTAGTTGATATTATGGATGCTTTAATTAGCCCGGAACGAGATATGAGGGATGAGTTGCCAAAGCCACTTTTGAAAAAGGGGATTTTAAAATTAGAAGATTTAAAGCGTGGTATGGAATTAGAGGGAACGATCCGCAATGTTGTTGATTTCGGTGCCTTTGTTGATATTGGTGTGAAGCAAGATGGTTTAGTGCATATTTCTAAACTAAGCAAACAATTTGTAAAGCATCCATTAGATATTGTATCCGTGGGACAAATTGTAAAGGTATGGGTAGATGATATTGATACGAAAAAAGGTCGTGTTGCATTATCAATGTTACCGATTGAATAGTAAGAAAAGAGAGCAGATGAAACTGCTCTTTTTTTTTATGAACTGGAAAGTTTAATTGATTATGAGCTTTGATGTATTTTACTATAATAAAACCAGCATTCATTTAGTAACTTGATTTGATACCGGTTTTTCTCAAAATATGCACGTTGCATTTGTTTCTTTAGCCACGTGGGCATAGGAATCCCTCCTTGTTTAATCCTGCTCTCAAAAAAGTAGCTCCTTTTAGTTAAGGTAACTTTGATGAGAGGTTGGTGAGTGGATTTCTAGCAATGCTGCATTTTTAGAAATCACGCTTCTTGAATGAGGATGGGTATATGTACTATTTACTATATGTATAAGAAGGGAGAAAAGTGTAAAAATATTTTTTAGTTTAGGAGGAATGAGAATGGATGAGCAAGAAATTCAGAGGTTAGTGGAAGAGGTATCGTTACAATGCTTTGGAATGCCGTTTTTACATAAAGCGATGTTTAATAGTAGGTTACGTACAACTGGTGGGCGCTATCTATTGAAGAATCATAATATAGAATTGAATTATCGATATTACGAAATATATGGTAAAGAAGAGCTAGTCGGGATTGTTAAACATGAACTTTGTCATTATCACTTACATATCACAGGAAAAGGGTATAAGCATCGAGATAGAGATTTTCGTGAGTTATTAAAGAAAGTAGGTGCACCACGTTTTTGTAAACGAATGATTAGTGAGGAGGAAACGAAAGTTTCTATGTATGAATGTATGGGGTGTTCGTTTCAATATGTAAGAAGACGTCAAATAAATACACAAAGATATGTATGTGGAAAGTGTAAAGGACAACTAAAACTGGTAGTGAAAACATCTTGACAGTGAAAACGCAATCCAGTATATTATAAACATGTCACGTTTGCGCAAGACGTTGTGAAAAAACTTCTTGACTTACGATGAGAATTTTTATAAGATACAAATTGTCTTCATTATTCCGCAGTAGCTCAGTGGTAGAGCTATCGGCTGTTAACCGATCGGTCGTAGGTTCGAGTCCTACCTGCGGAGCCATACAGAGAAGTACCCAAGTGGCTCAAGGGGCTCCCCTGCTAAGGGAGTAGATCGCTAACGCGGTGCGAGGGTTCGAATCCCTTCTTCTCTGCCATACATATTGGCCCGTTGGTCAAGTGGTTAAGACACCGCCCTTTCACGGCGGTAACACGGGTTCGAATCCCGTACGGGTCACCACTTCGGAGGATTAGCTCAGCTGGGAGAGCACCTGCCTTACAAGCAGGGGGTCGGCGGTTCGATCCCGTCATCCTCCACCATATAAATTATATAAATAATATTATCGCGGGGTGGAGCAGTACGGTAGCTCGTCGGGCTCATAACCCGAAGGTCGCAGGTTCAAATCCTGTCCCCGCAACCAAATGGTCCCGTGGTGTAGTGGTTAACATGCCTGCCTGTCACGCAGGAGATCGCCGGTTCGACCCCGGTCGGGACCGCCATTTTAACTTCTGCTATATGGCAGTTGTTTTTTATTGGTCATTATGGTACAATAACATTTGTCTTTGAAAAGAAGATAACTGTTTCGATGGGCTATAGCCAAGCGGTAAGGCAACGGACTTTGACTCCGTCATGCGCTGGTTCGAATCCAGCTAGCCCAGCCATTTACGAGCCATTAGCTCAGTTGGTAGAGCATCTGACTTTTAATCAGAGGGTCGAAGGTTCGAATCCTTCATGGCTCACTTTTGTTTTTTCCGCGCGGTCGTGGCGGAACGGCAGACGCGCTAGGTTGAGGGCCTAGTGGGGGAAACCCCGTGGAGGTTCAAGTCCTCTCGGCCGCATCGAAAAAATCTTAAAAAAGTACTTGCATTTGAAAATATAGTATGATAAGATAATTGAGTCGCCAAAATACAACGACGAAAAAACATCATGAATAAGCGCCCGTAGCTCAATTGGATAGAGCGTTTGACTACGGATCAAGAGGTTAGGGGTTCGACTCCTCTCGGGCGCGCCATAACGGGAAGTGGCTCAGCTTGGTAGAGCACCTGGTTTGGGACCAGGGGGTCGCAGGTTCAAATCCTGTCTTCCCGACCACGCGGGTGTAGTTTAGTGGTAAAACAAGAGCCTTCCAAGCTCTGGTCGAGAGTTCGATTCTCTTCACCCGCTTTTAGTTCTTTGAAAACTGAACGAAACAAACAACGTGAACGTCAATTTTTATTTTTAGATGCTAGACAAACTAACTTTATTGGAGAGTTTGATCCTGGCTCAGGATGAACGCT